>NZ_JAYGHP010000003.1:300000-407250 GCF_034932065.1 Crocosphaera sp. UHCC 0190 | reverse complement strand
AAACGGTGAAAAAATACATAACGGAACAATCAGGAGGACGGAATTAATCGATGCTTCGCAGTTTATTTACTGGTCGCCATTCATCCCCACCCTATAGAGGGATGGGGAATTCTGGCGACATTAAGTTAATGATAAGAGATTATGGGGGCTAATTGTATGTCATCATTATCAACCAAAATGGATCGATCATGAAACCAGAAAAGCTTGTGAGTTTTTGGGACAATTTATGTCCTTAGAGATCTTCAAGTATCAACAAGCAGAATTAAATGTGTATCGACAACAAGTCAATACTGTTAGCTTTATAATTGAGGAACAATCAACAATAGAAGGCAATTTCAAGAAAATAATTATCGATAATAATGAGCAAAATTTACTACGGTTATTTCAAGCTCATGGAATGGCAATTTCTTTAGGTGATCAATTGAATTTATATGGAGAAACCCCGCCTAAAGAATGGACAGAAAACCTACTAAATTGGTTAAAAGAGCATCATAGAGACGAAATTTTTAGCAGTGATTGTTTACAAAAAATCTATCCCCCTGCTGTAGATTATGTTTCTCAAGCTAGTGGGTTATTAGGGATTTCTATTTTTGTTAATGAAGCATCTTATCATATTCTTTGGTTTCGTCCTGAAATTATTCAAACTGTTAATTGGGGAGGTGATCCCAATAAACCTGTTACTATTGATGATGATAGGGTAATATTATCCCCGCGAAAATCTTTTAAACTTTGGAAAGAAACCGTTAGGGGTCAATCTTTACCTTGGAAATTTGTGGAAATTGAAGCGGCACAATTATTAAGAAATAGTCTCATGTTAGCAGTCTTAGAAATTTCGCAAGCTGCCCTATTAGAAGCCGCTAAAAAAGCAGAAGTTGCCAATAAAGCGAAAAGTGAATTTTTAGCTAATATGAGTCATGAAATTCGCACACCAATGAATGCTATTTTGGGGTTTTGTGATCTCTTAAAAAATGAAGTTACAGAACAAAAATCCCGCAATTATGTAGAATTAATTTCTGCGAGTGGTCAGTCATTATTAGATTTAATTAACGATATTTTAGATTTTTCTAAAATAGAAGCAGGGAAATTAGAGATTCATGTTGAGTCCTTTAATCTTAAGAGATTAATTGAAGAGATTAAAAATATATTTGAACAGAAAGCAATTCAGCAAAACTTATTCCTGCTAGTAGAAATTGCAAAAGAGGTTCCTGAATGGATTATTTTTGATGAAGCAAGACTGCGACAAATCTTATTTAATGTAGTGGGAAATGCGCTAAAATTTACGAAAGATGGCTATATTAAAATATCCGTTAGTTGTCACCAAGATAAGACAGATAATTTTAGCCATAATAACACCATCGAGTTGATTTTATCCATCGAAGATACAGGAATTGGCATCGTAGAAGACCAACAAAATCGAATATTTGAAGCCTTTAATCAAAGCGAAGGACAGAGTAATCGTAACTATGGAGGAACAGGATTAGGATTAGCTATTACTCGACGCTTAACCGATATTTTAGGAGGGAAAGTTGAACTCAAAAGTCAATTAGGAAAAGGCAGTATTTTTAGTTTTACTTTTCCTAATGTTCCTGTTTCTGTTAAAATAGCAAAAGAGACAATTATTGCTATCACTGATGAGAATTTAGAGCAATTTATTAGTTCCACAATTTTAGTGGTGGATGATGTCCAATCAAATTTAGATTTAATGGAAGCCTATTTCCAAGAAACTAGCCATAATTTATTATTTGCGAGAGATGGAAAAGAAGGATTAGAAATTGCTAAAATATATCATCCTGATCTAATTTTATTAGACTTAAGAATGCCAGGTTTAGATGGTCATCAAGTAGCTAAAGCCCTTAAAAAAGATCCCTATACCCAAAACATTCCAATTGTGATTGTAACAGCATCTGCCTTTCAATCCCAAGAAAGAGATGCGCTGATTGAATTGTGTGAAGGCTTTTTAAATAAACCGATTTCTCGTCCTGAATTATTGGTAATTCTCAAAGAAATATTGCCCCTTAAATCCTTGAATAAAAAGCAGCAAGAGAATGAAATCAAGACTAATATTAATAATATTAATTTGCCACTTAAAACTAATCATGAGCCAGTTTCTGAAGACTTACTTAATCAATTGCGTCAAGAACAAGAAAACCTTTATTCTGAACTATGTAGAACTATGACTTATCGAGAGATTAAATCCTTTATTGCCAGATTAGAAAATTGGGCTAAAGAATATCAATGTCAAACCTTAAAAACCTATGCTACTAAATTAGAGCAGCAACTTAACAATTTTGACTGGGACTATCTTTCTCAAACCATTAAACAATTCCCAGAAATTATCAAATCTCTTGAAACTTAAAAAAGCATAAACTGTAGATGAAATCATTTAATTATTGCTTATGGTAATTTCAATTGCTCATCTTGGCCCCACGGGAACCAATGCAGAAACCGCCGCTTTAGCTTACGCCCATTGGTTAAAGCAAGCCCAAGGACAAAAAGCCTTATTATGCCCTTATCCCAGTATTGCTCAAACCTTACATTCTGTCGCTCAAAAAGAGACAAAAACAGCAGTGGTTCCTGTAGAAAACTCCACCGAAGGCAGTGTGGCCACTACTTTAGATACTTTATGGCAACTCGATCGCCTGAAAATTCAACAAGAGTTAGTCTTACCCATTACCCATGCCTTTTTTTCGCGGGGAACCTCCCTAAAAGGCGTTAAAACCGTTTATTCCCACCCTCAAGCCTTAGCCCAATGTCAACAATGGTTACAGCAACAGCTACCCACAGCGACACTGATTCCGACCAATTCTACCACTGAAGCCCTACAGCAGATTAACCTAGACCCCACATCAGGAGCGATCGCTGCTCCTCGGGCCGCTAAACTGTATCATGTTCCCATTCTCGTCAACCTGATCAACGACTATCCCGATAACTGTACCCGATTTTGGGTAATGACCCTTGCTCCAACTCCCACCGTCTGTAGTCGCATTTCTTTAGCCTTTAGCGTCTCTGAAAACGTGCCAGGATCACTAATGAAACCCTTACAAGTCTTTGCGGAACGACGGCTTAATTTAAGTCGCATTGAATCTCGCCCCACCAAGCGATCGCTGGGTGAATACATTTTCTATATTGATATTGAGGGAAACATCGAGGATGGTTTGATTGCTGAAGCCCTTAATGAGTTACAACATTATACAGAGGTAATTAAAATCTTTGGGAGTTATCCCGTTTTATTCCTCAAAGAGAGGGATATTGCTCAGCTTTAGCTTAATTAAGCACATCTTTAAGGGCAGTCCGAGCCGCGAGATGGTTACGGGTAGAGGTTAAAATTTCCGCTTCGCGCTGCAACCTAGCGGTTGTTTTCTGCATTTCCAAGAGTGCTTGTTGTTCTTCTGCTACACCATACAAGTTTCCTGCTACCCAATAAGATAATTCCACCGGAAGATCAGGTAAATCATCCGGTAACTCAATTTTTTGATCCGTTAACTTGCCAGAAAGACGCACCACATCTTGTAATAACTGCTCTACCTCACCAGCCAGGGGATAAAGATCCTCTGTTGTTGGTTGATCTTCCATCCATTCTACTAAACCCACACGATAGGGCTTTTCTCGGACATATTCCAAGAGGCGAAACCTTTGTTGTCCCAAGGTTAAGACCTTGATGCGATCATCTGGTAAGCGTTGGGAGCGAATTACCTCAGCACAACAGCCTACTTTAGAAATTTCGCCGTTGGCTGGATTTATCATTAAGACCCCAAAACGGCGATCGCCTTCTAATATAGTGTTCATCATCATCCGATAGCGAAATTCAAAGATATGCAGAGGAAGAGGACGACCAGGAAATAAAACGACTTCAGGTAAAGGGAATAAGGGAAGTTCTCGGACTGCAAGAGAAGAAGATGCCATGATTTTTGAGCGCACGTCTAAGCTGTTACTTAATACTGTAGCTGATTTTCCTCAATTAGATAAGGTCTTTGGGATCAGTAAAACTCTGATCATGTACATCTTAAGTGCTTAGTTTCGAGGCTTTTGTCTTCTGCGACCAAACCCTAATAAAAGGAGAATACTCACACCGAATAGACTCAAACTGTTGCTAGATTTTAAATGATTTAAAATGAGAATTAAGTTTTATTTACACTTAAAAAAATTGATAAAAATAACAGACTAATTTCATTTTTATCAAACGGCCTTAACAATCACTTCATAATCCTTCGCTGTTCCTGAACTATCATGTGAAAGTAGGGATGTGTGGTGAGAAATACCGCTACAGGTCAGGCAAAAGGCAAAAATAAACTGTAAAAAGGTTTCAGCTTTTATTAATGTCCTAACCTTGATGGGTAGTGTTATGTAGGGTAAAAAATAACCCCTTAATTTTATAGCTATTAGTCAGAAAAAGTCATTAAAACCGACACAATAACGATGAACAAACAAATTACAGTGGGATTAATTGCCGCTTTAATCGGATTATGTCCTTTCCAACCCGCTCACGCTGAGTGGGATCATCCCACATTATCGGCGATGAGTGAAGGCCTAGACGCATTTTGGGGGTCATTTTTTGACAGTTTAGGCGTTCAATATACTTATCCCGTTGTCTATTCCCATGATAGAATGGAACCAACTCCCTGCGGCCCGGCAATGTTAGCCCATTATTGCCCTAAATCTAATAGTATTCATCTTAATATCGATCAAATGAACCGCTTAGTTCATCAGGTTGGAGATTCTGCGGCTTATTTTTCCCTTGCTCATGAATATGGCCATTCAGTCCAAAGACATTTGGGTATTCTCAAAAAGGAGACTCCTTTAGTTACTTTAGAGTTACAAGCTGACTGTTTAGCAGGGGCATTTTTTGCGGCTACTAACTATGTGGGACTTCTCGAACCTGGGGACTTAGAAGAAGGAATCATGACGGCGATGATGACCGGAGATTATGATTATAAACATAGCAGTCATCATGGTACTCCCCAACAACGAGCGCGATCATTTTTAAGTGGATTTCATCATCCTAAATCTTGCTTTTTAAAGTCTTCTTAACTTTTTTTAAACATAATGTGGTAATCTCCCTATCTATACCTTGTATTTTGATAGGAATAACCATGAATCAACTCTTGGCCAAAATCATTTAGGTTTATTGGCATTAGGAATGTCGGGAGCTAGTTTTCTGATTAAGAAGAAAGAATCTGGGAATGGAAACGGCTTTAACTAAGCAGGAAGCTTACTTAAGAAAATAAAAAATCATTAGTTTTTTATCAGAATTGTTGCTGAAATATCTCAGCAACAATTGCCTAAATTTTGCTCGGTTGAAAATGACGTAAACGCAAGGCATTTGTTACCACAGAAACGGAACTAAAAGCCATTGCTCCCCCAGCAATCATCGGATTCAATAATACCCCAAAAATAGGATACAAAATCCCTGCGGCAATGGGAATTCCCAAAGTATTGTAAATAAATGCAAAAAAGAGATTTTGACGAATATTCCTCATTGTGGCGCGACTTAATTGAATTGCCGTGACAATACCCTTTAAATCCCCCGAAATTAGGGTAATATCGCTGGCAGCCATGGCCACATCCGTTCCTGTACCGATCGCAATTCCTACATCCGCTTGAGCTAAGGCAGGAGCATCATTGATACCATCTCCTACCATGGCCACAATTTTTGAGCGAGATTGCTGAATTTGCTTAATTTTAGCCGCTTTTTCTTCAGGACGCACCTCCGCAAAGACATGATTAATTCCCACCTCACGGGCGATCGCATCAGCCGTTTCTTGATTATCTCCCGTTAACATAATCACTTCTAACCCCATTTTTTTGAGGCGTTTAACCACTTCCACTGATGAAGGTTTGACTGCATCAGCAATGGCAAATAAGCCCGCTATTTCTCCATTAATTGCCATCCAAGGGGTCGTTTTTGCTTGGCTTTTCCATTCCTGGGATTGAGATAATAAAGCATCAGTTTTAATGCCTAAATTGTCAAACCATTTTTGAGTGCCAATTTGAATTAATTTTCCTTCTATTTTACCTTGTACCCCTTGCCCACTAATGGCTTCAAAGTCTTCAACTTTAAGCAAGGGTTCAGAGATGCCTTGGGACTTGGCATAATTAACAATTGCTTCAGCTAAAAGATGCTCTGAATTCTGTTCAATAGATGAAGCTAATTGTAATAAGTTTAACTCATTATTATTAGCAATTCCATCAACAGTAATATAATTAGTAACGGTGGGCTTCCCTTGAGTTAATGTACCCGTTTTATCTAAGACAATTGCGTTAATTTTATGAGCTAATTCTAAACTATCAGCCCCCTTAATTAAGATGCCGTGTTCTGCACCCTTACCTGTTCCTACCATGATTGAAGTAGGAGTTGCTAACCCAAGCGCACAGGGACAAGCAATAATTAAAACACTCACAGTTGCTACCATTGATAAGGTTATATTTCCGGTAAAAACAACCCACATAATAAAGGTAATTACCGCAATTGTTATCACCGCAGGTACAAACCAACTGGTCACACTGTCCGCTAATTTTTGAATCGGGGCTTTACTATTTTGAGCCTCTTCGACTAATTGCACAATTTGAGCTAATACAGTATCTTTCCCTACTCTTTGCGCTTTAAATTTAAAACTGCCTGTCTTATTAATGGTTGCCCCAATAACTTCATCTCCTAACTGTTTTTTTACAGGAATTGATTCTCCCGTTACCATTGATTCATCAAGAGTAGATGTCCCTTCAATTATCTTCCCATCAACGGGTATTTTTTCCCCTGGACGGACTAAAATAATCTCGCCAATTTTAACATCTTCTACGGGAAGATCTAAGGTTTCTCCTTGACGAATGACTCGCGCTGTTTTGGCTTGTAATCCCATCAAATTACGAATTGCTTCTGATGTTTTACCCCTAGCCCGATTTTCTAATAATCTACCCAATAAAATTAGGGTGATAATCACAGAAGCAGCTTCATAATAAACATCAGCATTGAGTCCTTGAGAAGCAAAAAAATTAGGAAAGAATGTGGCAAATAAAGAGTACAAAAAAGCGGACCCAGTTCCCAAAGCAACTAAGGTATTCATATCAGAAGTCCGACGCTTCAAAGCTTTGAATGCCCCTGTATAGAAAGATTGACCGCACCACACAATGACAGGAATACTCAGAATTAATTGTACCCAAGCATTATGTAACCAGTGGGGAACAAAGGGTATCGATAAACCAGTCATCATCGGTAAAGAGCTAATAATTAAAATTAAACTAATGACACCGCCAAACATCACTTTACGGGTTAATTCTTGTTGTCTCGCTTCCTGTTTCTGTTTTTCTAAATCTTGTCCTTCCTCAGTTTTCGTTTCTTCCCAAAGATAAGCTTGATAACCGGCCTCCGTCACAGCTTGTTGAATTCTTGTCAAGGTGGTTTCTTGAGGATTATAGTCTACTATCGCCTTTTCTAAAGCAAAATTAACGTTACATTTTTTAACCCCTGAAACTTTATGAATCGCCGTTTCAATCGTAGTTGCACAAGTAGCACAACCCATTCCCCCCAAGCGGAGAGTTTGCTGTGTTAAAGTTACATCTATATGAGAAGATTGATGGAGTGGATGAGTTTTCATGACTTATGTCTCTCATTAGTTGCTTTTATGATAAAGCCTCTCCCCGACTGGAGAGTCAAGACAAATTCCCCTAAAAATCTAAAGCATTCATAAAGAATAGGGGGGTCATCCAAACCATTACATACAATTCGACCAAACACACTTTTAATCAGCGATGAAAATTATAAATAAAGTAAAGATTTTAGCTGCTTTTACTACCCTAGTTTTAGCATTCGGTAATCAATCTGCTTTTAGTTCTGATCTATCCCAAAATCTCCTTAATCAGCCTGAGAATGAAAAATCAGATGGGACTAAAACCGAATTTATCCAAGCCAACGCTTTTATTCCTTCTTCGACTAAGGCCCTACAAGTCAATGATTCCTTAATCCATGTTCCCGTGCCTCAACCCTTAATTATTTTATGTGTCTTGGGATTAGCCGGATTAAGTGGTTTTTTAAAGCTGAAGATAGCTCAAGCAAAATATCAGCAAATTGAGGAAGAAACCTATGAATTTCCCGAATTAGTGAAACATTAAATCATTGCCACCGAAACCCGCTATAATTTCCTAAATATTGGGAATTGGGGGGATAATTCAGTGGGCAGCCCGGAACAGAGAACAAAGACACAAACAACTGATGTCCCGATTCGTTCTCAAGATTTGTCCTGGCCTTTTTGGCCGGTAGTACCCCTTTATCCCTATGGTAAACGGCGGACTCTCCGTAAAGAAGTTGTTAAGGATACAATTTGGACATTTGAACAACTCCAAGGTATTCTTTATGTCGTTGTTCCCATTCGCATGACGGTGGTGAAACTCGCATCAGGGGGGCTTTTAGTTTATGCTCCCGTTGCACCAACCCCAGAATGTCTTCGTCTGGTCAATGAGTTAGAGGTGAACCACGGCAATATTAGATACATCATCTTGCCCACGGTTTCCGGAATCGAACATAAAGTTTTTGTTGGCCCCTTTGCCAGATGTTTTCCCCAAGCTCAAGTGTTTGTCTCTCCTGATCAGTGGAGTTTTCCCCTAAACTTACCCTTAAGTTGGTTAGGGTTTCCTCTCGGACGCACTCAGGAACTGCCCTTAGATAGCCGTCAGACTCCCTTTGCGGATGAATTTGACTATGAAATCTTAGGGCCGATTAATTTGGGACTAGGGCCCTTTGAAGAAGTTGCTTTTTATCACAAGCGATCGCAAACTTTATTAGTCACAGATTCTATCATTTCTATTCCCCAAAATCCCCCTGATATTGTACAAATTGATCCTTATCCTTTGTTATTTCACGCCCGAAATAATGGCTTAGAAATTATTGAAGATACCCCAGAAAACCGTCTCAAAGGATGGCAAAGAATTGTTTTATTTGCCCTTTATTTTCGTCCTGGGGCTTTAGGGGTAGTCAAGTGGGGACAGGTTTTAAAAGATGCCCTAAAATCCCCTGATCGTTCTCCTAAAGCTTATTTTGGCCTATTTCCGTTTCAATGGGATGATCAGTGGAAATCTTCTTTTGAGAGATTACAGCACAATCATTTATTAGTTGCGCCTATTTTACAAGGGGTCATTTTTAATCGAGGGAAATTTGAAGTATTAAGTTGGGTTGACAAGGTGGCAAAGTGGGGCTTTAAACGCATTATTTCTTGTCATTTCACCGCCCCAATTGAAGGAAATTCGGCACAGTTTAGAGAAGCATTTGATTTCCTGCGTCATGATCACAAAACCTTAGAAATAGAAGATTTTGAATTAATTCGAGACATTGATAAAACCTTAACAAAACGCGGCATTACTCCCCCTGTTAAGTGACGAGTTGAAAAGATTAAAATAAAGTCTGGTTTCTGCCATTCTTTTTAGCTTTATATACCATAGCATCTGCCTTGTTTACCATTTTTTCTAATGAGCCTTCTAAAACCGATGAAATACCGCAACTAATTGTTACTGAAATTTTATTTGTTTGGTATTCAAATTTATTTATTTCTAACTCTTTTCTAATTCTTTCGCAGACTAATATAGCATTTTCCAAATTGCAATTAGTCAGTAATATACAGAATTCTTCTCCTCCAAAACGAGATACAATATCAGCTTTCCTGGTATTTTTTATTAATATTTTTGAAAACTCTTTTAAAATAAAATCTCCCCCATCATGACCATAATTATCATTTATGTTCTTAAAAAAATCAATATCGATCATTGAAATTGACAAAAAGAGATTCCTTCTTTTAGCATTCTGGTAGAACTTTTCACCAACAATAAAAAAATATCGTCGGTTGTATAATTGTGTCAACCAATCTTTATTGGCTATATTTTCTAATTCCTGATTTTTGTATAGGAGAGCAAGATGAGTTTCTATTAATTCTTTTAATTGAAGTATAAGTTTTTCGTAAAGTTGAGAATAATGATTCTCTTTACTATCAAGCACACAAATTGTCCCAAAAACTCCACCATCAGGAAGGATTAGCGGATAACCTAGATAAGATACCATTCCCAGTTTTATATCTGGATTATTTTGCCATTTCTCATCTTGCTTAGCATCAGGAATAAGCAGTTTATTTTTTGTCTTAATAACAGTTTCACAGTATAATCCAGAACAGGTTAAATGTTCCTTATCCCCTACGTGATAAGGGTTATATTCTGTCTCACTTGACACAAGAACTTCAATATCTGAACCGTTTATTCTCATAATCAGTCCAGCAGGAACATTGATCAGTTCTGCCATAATGTTTACAATATTTTGCCACTTTTCTATACACTGTTTGTCAATTGTGAGATCTTGCATAATACTGTAAACTATCCCATCTCATAGTATCATTTTTGAGATATAGTTATGACATTGAAAATCTAACCCTTTTCCTATTTGCCTGCAAATTTACCGAATAAACTGATACGAAAACTCTGGTAAATTACATTTGAGGAACAATATCCATTAAAGCTGATTTGAGAGTTGGGTATTGATATTCAAAGCCTAAAGCTTGGGTTTCTTTTGGTAAAACTTGCTGTCCTTTTAAAACAACAATTGACTCTTCTCCTAATAAAAGTTCTAAGGCAAAATCAGGCACAGGCAACCAAGAAGGTCGATTCATAACTTCTCCCAAAGTTTGACATAATTGATTCATTCGCACAGGATTTGGAGCAGTTGCATTAAAGGTTCCCTTAATTCCTGAACGAGTCAAAGACTCTTTAATTAACCGAACTAAATCATCAATATGAATCCAAGAAAACCATTGACGACCATTTCCTAAAGGGCCACCCGCAAACATTTTAAACGGCGGAATCATCTTAGCTAATGCCCCACCATCTCCTAAAACAATCCCAAACCGTAAAATTACCAAACGAACGTTCGTTTGGGTCAGTTGTTTCGCTTCTGTTTCCCAAGCTTGACAAACTTCTGCTAAAAAATCATCCCCAGGAAGGCTATTTTCGTCAAAGGTTTTGGTTTCGCTAGTGCCATAATAACCAATGGCTGAGGGATTAACTAAAACCGAGGGTTTAACCTCAGCCTTTGCAATCGCTTCTACAATTTTTCTTGTGCCTAATTGACGACTTGCTAAAATGGCTTTTTTATGCTCAGGAGTCCACCTTTCAGCAATCGGTTCTCCTGCCAAATTAACCACCCCATCACACCCTGAAATCCTCTCTTGCCAATCTCCTGATTCCGTAGGTGTATAGGCAACAATTTCCAGATTCGGAAAGCTAGAAGCCGGATAAATTGTTTGGGCATGATTAATATTTCGGGTAAAAACTAATAATTCATGACCCTCATTTTTTAAAGCGTTAACTAATCGTTGACCGACAAATCCGGTTGCGCCTGTAATTGCAATTTTCATGGAATAAATGATGAATTAAACTAACTATTTTTGGCTATCTTGATAGCTCATCCCGTTTGCTTCTGCATAACGAGTCATAAAGCGCATAAAACGTTCCCAATGGTCGTCTTGTTCAATCTCAAAGCCACATTCAACCTGCTTGAGATCATCCCCTTCATCCCCTCCCCAAATAATTCTTAAAGAGGAAGGTTTTACACTAATTTCTCCCTCACTATCAATTAACCGTAAATCCCCATAGGTTTGTGTCGTATAACTTTTAAACTTTTCGAGGGATTTTAACTTTTCAAAAATCAGTAAAACATTACGAATACCCTTTTCTTTACTGCGGCGTAAACTCACATTACTTAATTCTTCAGAAATACCGACAAAAAATTCGATGGAAGGAGTAAGATCAGTCATAATTAAAACTTGAAGTCATGACAGTGACTTCCCTCAATGGATTCAAATTTAGAATGTCAAAAACAATTGTTAAATTAGGAGGAGAATAAAAACATTCTTCCTCCCAAGGATTAGCCAGTTATTCGGCTTCTCCTCCTTGAATTTTGAGGAGAAGAAATCCCCAAGCCAAACCAACAAGTACCAAAACCATTAATAAAATAGCACCATTAAACATCATACTTTCTGCTGTCATTTTGGTTCTCCTAAGTGAGTGAATAAACTAAGATAATTGCTTGATGATTTCAGCCTATCATTGAAGTTACCCAAAAGGGAGATACTTACAAACCCTAAACTGAAATTAACTCATCATTACAGTATTGTAAAACACCCAGGCAACATAACCCGATGAAATCCTTCACTCTTATCACCCCTAAACGTCCCCATTTAGCCCTGACAATGGGCGATCCCGCCGGAATTGGCCCAGAAATCATCCTTAAGGCTTTAGCTGATCCCACCCTGACAGAAACCTGGGATTTAACGGTTATTGGCACGCGATCGCGGCTCTTACAAACCTACCAAAAATTATCGAAAATGGGGTTGACCTTGGCTGATCCCGATACCTTTTCTATTCTAGACATTCCTCTAGATCCTAGCACCCAAGCTCAGATTATCCCAGGCCAAGGCAATGGAGCCAGTGGGGAAGCGAGTTTTGCCTATCTTGACACCGCGATCGCTCACACCCTGAAGGGGGAATTTCAAGGTATTGTCACTGCCCCTATTGCCAAATCTTGTTGGAAGGCCGCAGGGTATAATTATCCTGGACAAACGGAAGTCTTGGCAGACAGGGCCGGAGTTAACAAGTTTGGGATGTTATTTGTAGGGCGATCGCCTTATACGGGTTGGATCTTACGCACCTTATTAGTCACCACTCACATTCCTTTAAATCAAGTTGCTCAAACTTTAACCCCGAACTTAATGTCTCTGAAACTAGACTTATTAATTAACTGTTTACAAGAAGATTTTGCCCTAAAAAATCCGAAAATTGTTATTGCTGGTTTAAACCCCCATAGTGGGGAAAATGGACAATTAGGAACAGAAGAAAAAGACTGGTTATTGTCTTGGTTAGAAACAGAACAAAAACAACGCCCCAATCTGCAATTAATAGGCTTAGTTCCCCCTGATACCATGTGGGTAAATCCGGCGAAAGCTTGGTATGGAAATTTTTCTAAAGATGAGCAAAAAATTGATAAATTAAGCACTGAATCAAGTTTGATAGTTAATAATTCAGCCGATGCTTACTTAGCCCTTTATCACGATCAGGGTTTAATTCCGGTTAAATTAATGGCTTTCGAGCAAGCAATTAATACAACCATTGGCTTGCCATTTATTCGGACTTCTCCCGATCATGGAACCGCTTTTGATATTGCAGGAAAGGGCATTGCTAAAGCCACCAGTTTGAAAGAAGCGATTAAATTAGGGGCTGAATTAACTCAGCAACGACTGACAAAAATACGATGTAAGCATTCAGCTATCAGCCGTCAGCCATCGGCTTAAAACTAACGCAAAGATAAGGAGGATTTTACATTGAGAAACTTTAGAGAATATGATCTTAAGTTACTCGAAGCCAAAAACTATGAATCCCTATCATCGAAAGTGACTGAGATTAAACGAATGCTTACCGCTTTCATTCAAAAGCTGAATACTGAACGCTGACGGCTGAATGCTTACAATACGATAGAAATTGAAAAGTGGACATTAGCTAAAGACTTATGTCCACTTTTGTTCTAATGCTTAACTAATCTTGTTGAGAAGTGACTGAGATCACTGAATTAGTGAGGTTTTGATCAAACCGACATCACTTATAATCACTCATAATAAATTATAACTTTTTTAAATGTATGGCAACTGCCCCGTTTTTTAGCGATATATGTCAATAATCATGTCTTATTTTGAGCAAAAAGAACTAGATAAACAACCTATTTTATTGTTATTAATCCTGAAGAAATATCGAAAATTCATGCCATGTTTCTTAAACAAATTACATAATATTAGATATTTTTTCTGTTATTGATGACAATATTAAGGGAGAAAAGATTAGATTTTTCTGTTTCCTATTGACCTTAAATTGAGATCCTTATCGACTAACCTTCGTTGCTGTTGTTATCACGAGATCTCATCGATGAGATTCCCTTATTTCTGCTAGAATCTACCTAAATAATATCATGAATAATTTTCAAGAACAAGCTCGCCATATCATCATTATTGAAGACAGAAAATACCGCCAAACAATTTGTTTACAAGAAGAAACCTATTCTATTGGCAGACATCCCCAAAATTCAATTGTCATTAATTCTTACCAAGCATCCCGTCATCATGGTACATTAATGCGGCGCAAAAATCGCATGACTAACGAGTATTGCTACTGGATTGTTGACGGAGATTTAGATGGAAATAAAAGCCGTAATGGGGTTTATGTTAATGGAGATAAATGCTTGGTAAAAGAGCTTAAAAGTGGTGATTTAATCAACTTTGGTTGTGAAGTAAATGCCACTTATTATGGCCTGAATGAATTGTCAAATACGGTGATTGATCTAGATACTGTAAAAACAATTGATTTTGAAAAAAATGCTTTAGAAACTCAGAATAATTTAAAGTTTTCTGAACCACATTTAGACATTGTTTCTGCTGAAAGTTTCAATCCTAAAGAGACTTTACAAGCCCAAGAATATCAAGATCCTCTCACCAAGTTACCTAACCGTATACTCTTTAAAGAATATCTTTCAATTGGACTAAAAAATGCCAATAAATCTAAATCGTCTATGGCAGTTATTTTGTTAGATATTAATCACTTTAAAGCCATTAATAAAAATTGGGGTTATCCTGTGGGTGATCAAGTTTTAGAAGAGGTAGCAAAACGCTTAAATTCTAGTCTAAGAAACAGCGATATTGTCGCTCGATGGGAAGATGATGAATTTGTTCTTCTTTTCCCTAAAATTAGTCACTTAGATGATCTTGAAAAAATCATCCAAAGGCTCATGAATAATATCAATCAGCCCATGAATATTTTGGGACATCAACTCTACTTAGAATACAGTTTAGGGCGGGCAATATATCCTCAAGATGGACAAGATACCAAAACACTTTTAAAAAACGCAGAAGTTGCCTTATTAAACCAGAAAAAAGAGATAAAAATTACCAACAATTCTTATGATTTAAGTATTGATCCTAAAGCGTCTAAATTATTAAAAGCAAAAACCATATTACAACAAGCATTGCAACAAGAAGAATTAATACTTTACTATCAGCCTCAAATCAAAATAGAAACAGGAGAAGTTTCTGGAATTGAAGCTCTAGTTCGTTGGAATCATCCAAATTTAGGTCAAATATATCCTCAAAGATTTATTCCTTTGGCTGAACAAACAGACTTAATTCTAGGAATTGGAAAATGGATTTTAAGGCAAGCGTGCTACCAAAATAAAGCTTGGCAAGATCTTGGATTACCCCCTTTTACCATTTCCGTTAATTTGTCTCCTCGGCAATTAGAACATCCTAATTTTGTTAAAATGGTTGAGCAAATTTTAGGAGAAACCAAACTCTCTCCCCATTGGTTAGAATTAGAAATCACGGAAAAACTATTATTAAATAATCCAGAAATAGCCCATCAAGTTTTACACGACTTAAGAGAATTAGGTGTTCATTTATCTATGGATGATTTTGGCAGTGGTTATTCTTGTCTTAATCATTTGCCAAAGTTTCCCTTTGGAACGCTAAAAATTGCTCAATCTTGTATCAAAGAACTAACAGAAACTCCTGAAAGTATTGCCATTATCGCTGCTGCAATTGCCTTGGGCAAAAGTTTAGATTTACGAGTCGTTGCTGAAGGCGTAGAAACTCAGCAACAACTGGACTTATTACGCAATTTAGACTGTCTAGAAATGCAAGGATATTTGTTAAGCCATCCCCTTACTCAACAAGAAGCTACCAGCTTTTTATCCTTATATCATGGTCGAGTGGTTGCTTCTTAAGCAAATAAAGAGAGGATTTACCCATTATCTATTGATTTATGCTGATTTTTGGGCAAATATGGGGCATTGCCTCTATAAAGCTTAAAGTGTGTTTACTTGAAACTTAGTCCCCATCTTTCCAGTCTATCCTACTAAAATATGCTGAGGAAAGAAATGATGGGGAAAAAATTAGTTCTATTGGTATTAACCTTACTGTTAACAACAACCTATCAACCCCCTAGTTGGGCGGGTAAAATTTTAGAAAAAATCCAACAAACGGGAGTCATTACAGCAGGAACCCGTAAAGATGCTATTCCCTTTGGCTATGTTAATGAAAAAGGGCAATGGGTTGGTTATTCTATGGATGTTCTCGAAATTATTCGCCAAGATGTTGAAAAAAAATTAGGCAAACCGATTAAACTCAAATTAGTCGAAGTCACGCCCCAAAATCGCTTTGATAAGATTAAAAATAGAGAAATTGATATTGAATGCGCCTCTAGTACATTTACTTGGGAACGGGATAAATCGGTTGATTTTACTGTGAGTTATTTTGCTAGTGGTACTAAAATTTTAGTGAAAAAAGGCAGTGATTTAGGAACCATTGAATCTTTAGCTGGTAGAAAAATAGGCGTGATTCCTAATACTACCAATGAACAAGCCATTAAACGACAACAACCTGCGGCCAAAATTATCCCCATTAAAGACAAAAATGATGGCTTAGATAAGCTTAATAAAGGTGAAATTGAAGCGATGGCAGGAGATGGCATTGTTTTACAAGGATTAAGATTAGAAAATAATAATCCCAATAGTTTGGAAGTAGTTCCAGAATTTCCCTATGTTTATGAAGCTTATGCTTGTATGATTCCTGAAGATGAATCTGCTTGGCGAGGAATGGTTAATTATAGCTTAGTGAAATTTATGGAAGGGATTGTTAGTGATCAACCGGATCAAGTAGCGATTTATGAAAAATGGTTTGGAGAAGAAAAAGGTGTGACTCCTTATTCAAGGGAAGCAATTAATGACTATTTTCAGGGAATTGTTGATAGTTATGAATGGATTCCTTTAATTGGCAATTAAATCAAAGTATTTAAGAATGTTTGGGCAAACCACAGAGGGTTTGCCCCTACTTTATTCGTTTTCGTTCCAGAAAACAATTGAATTATTCAGGGGTTGAATTTTAGTTCCTGGGTAATAAAAAGCCAGAATTTTATCGGGATTCCAACCTAATTTTGCTAAATTATAAGACCCAAATTGACTCATACCAACCCCGTGGCCAAATCCACCCCCAACAAAGGCATAACCTGTTAATTGTTTTTGTCCATTATAAATGGGATCGAGATAGAAAAGGGTACTTTTTGGGGGACCAAAAGCACTACGAACTTCATTTTTATGTAAGTCCAACATTCCCTTATCTGTTTCTATCATCATAGTCAGAATACGTCCAGAAGGAGATCTCTGTGTCACCTCCATTGATTTAATCGTTTTCAAATTAGCTAAGGGATGTTTTCGCCTTTCTAAATATTCTTGTAAATCCTTGGTTAAACTTGCTAAAGTCGCTTGTTTGTTCCAACGAAAAACATTTCTCCCTGTCTCATTAAATCCATTTTGTAAACCAATAAAATTCCGAAAATCTTGTTCATCCGCTAAGGATTTTTGGGAGAGATCCCAAATTTTTTGGGGAGAGTCAATCACCGCTTTTAAATAAGGCCGTTCATCCCCATTCCAGACATCACTAAAACTCGCCGTTACTCCCCCTGTAGTGGAAGAATAAAGGGCATCAACTAACTCATTTTCGTAAGTTAAAACTAACCCTTTGGTTGCTGCAATCGCTTGATCGGCCTTGGGACTGGTTTCACTCAAACCATAATAAACCTGACAGTGAGTATTGGCGCAAAGTTCATAATTATCTGCCTTAAACCGTCGCAAATTCCGTAAGGCATAGGTACGAGCAATAATGGTTTGTGCTTTCGCTGCATTCTCAGGTGCATTGGGGCCAATTTCGTGAGGAACAACCCCTCTAAGATAGGTTTCTAAGGGAACATCATTCACCAATGTATAGGTTCCATAAGCATTACGTTGCAGTTTTAAAATTCCCCCATAGCTCCGCGTTTTTTCCTTGGGATGACTCACTTGAATCGGGTTTTTAGCAGGAATAATTTCGACATAATCACTACTATATTGTTGACCAGCCACTGTAAAACTGGCTTGAGATTTGCTGGCTAAAATAGCCGATTCTAAGTAAGGTTGATTAAAGCCTTTGGCTTTGAGACTTTGAAGTAACCAACGACGTAATAAAGGGGTCTCATATACATCTCTTTTCGCCCAGACTTGCCATCTTTCTGGTTGAGTAACTTCGACTTTTATCCCCTTCGCTTTCCATTGGTTAGCACTATCTTCTGCGGTTTCAAAAGTCGCATGATCGCTGAGAACAATATATTCTTTAAGTAAAGATTGGGGTAAGGACTGTTTGATAACATTGAGGGTGAGTTGGTTGCTAGACAGGGTTTGCGTCTGTCCATTAGGGCCTTGAAACTTGATCGTTAAAGTATCGCCATTGGTAGCAGCAATGGACATCTTTTCTTTTTCAGCTTCCCCAAATCGTTGTATGATTCCCACCTGTAGCTCAATATCTTTCGCCATTGCGGGGGGACTGAAGACTCCTCCCACGAGCAGAGGAAGGGAAAACAGGGTAATTAATAAGTGTTTGCCCCTAACGGGTTGATGAGTCTTGGTCATTTGCATATTGAGCTATATAAATAGGTTCGCTGTTTTACGCTTTGTTATTGTTTATATCAGAATCTGCTGAAATCAGCATAGATTAGTCAGATGACTAGGGTTGATCGTTTAGGATCATGATAGCTAAGAGAATCCCTAAAGTGTCGAAACTGCCTGACGTACTTCTGACCAGATTTGTTGCATTTTCTGTATTTTCTCCGGTTTACTATATTTTTAAATATTTGTTAAGATTGATGTAAGGGCGATTTTTCTGCTTGCTGGCTTGATTCATTTTTTCCGAAAATCTGGAATAGATGGCAATAGCTTTGTAGATGTTGTCAACAGCAACCAAGCTTGATAGCAACCAAAACGGACTTCAGTTAAGAGGGTATGACAATGATTAATTTAAGCGAAGTTTATCAATTGATTCAGAAAATTGAAACTGGAGATCTTTTGAGTAGTGCTTTTGCACGACAAAAAGCATCAGATATTTTAGCCACAAAAACTATTGATTTGAAGATCAGACAAACTTTGGCTGATCAGTTAAATCAACTTAATTTACAGTTGGCTTTACATAAAGCGGTTGCTGATGATAGTTATTAACTAATTTAATTCGGCAAAAGTTAAAATGATTTAGAATAATCCTAGACAACATTATTGTTACGTCTAGGATTATTTTTATAACATAGTTAACAGACTAATACACCTCATCATGAGAACTTAAATTAAGCAATAAAATAGCTTCTTCTTTAGCTTCAGGATTTTCGATATACTCAAAGAATTTAATTAATCTAGCTTTTCTTTCTTTAATACCAGCCACATCAGAAACGAAGTCAGCAGCCCCAAACAGTTGATCGAGATTAAACATCATTAACGCCCCAGTTAATATATTAGTGACTTTTATTATTTTCGGTTCTTAGGGATTAATAATCAGTGATCCCGATCACATCAACCATCTCATCTAATAAATATGTCTCAAATTTAGCTATTTTTAGGAAAACTGGCTCTACCGAACCTAGGATGTAAAACGATTAAAAATTACAAGCTTAAAATTAGCCTGTATTCATTTATTAATTTTACATGGCAAGTTCGGTAGAACCGGAAAATTTACGCACAAAAAATATGTTTTGCAGTAACTTTTAACTCTGAAAAAGTGGGTGAAATAATCTCATCATCTCCTCGATAAGCATTCATTTTATAAGTTCCTTGATCATCCAAAATACAAACAAAAATAGTAGGTTCTTTGGGATTTCCTAAATAATAACGACTGGCAACTGCAAGATAATCAACAATCCAATATTCTGCAATACCAAATCGTTGATATTCGGCAAACTTATCAACATAATCATCTTCCCAATTAGTTGATACTACTTCAACAGCAAGTTGAGGGGGATCAATAAGTGCTGCGTAAGAAGTTGGATAGGACTCCCACAAGGTTTTATTGACAACACTAACATCAGGATGACGACCTTGTTCTTTGCCATTTTCTGTTATTGTTTTAATGACAATTCTACCAGAAACCCAGTAATTTAAAGAGGCTCGTTTAACTTCTTCCTTGAATAAATCCGTAATATATTCTGCGATGGTTTCATGTTGTCTGGTGGGTAAGATTCGCACAATTTCTCCATCAATTAACTCATAGCGATATTCCTCATCAGGAAGTTGAGTAATAAACTCCTCAAAGGTTAGTTTCGATTTAAGTTTAGTGGTTGTCATGGAATTATAAATAATAGATTTTGAGATTAATAATCAAATTATAACAAGGGGAAAAAGTGACCCACCGGTCCCGTTCCCTTGCCAATATCAAGAGAATATTTAAGGGCAGTCGTCACATAAGTTTTAGCGTCAACTACAGCTAAATAAGGCTCTTTTCCTAATGCTAAATTAGCCGCGATCGCAGCAGAAAGGGTACACCCTGTCCCATGATTATTCTTGGTTTCAATGGTTTCTGTGCTTAAAATTTCCCAAGTTTTGCCATCAAATAAAACATCAACCCCCTTTAATTCTTCCGTCATACCTCCTCCTTTTACTAACACAAACTTCGCCCCTAATTGATATATTATTTCAGCCGCTTTTTTCATATCATCTAGGGTATTAATCGTTAAACCACTCAATATTTGGGCTTCATAGCGGTTAGGTGTGACAATTAAAGCTTTGGGGATCAACTCATCTTTTAAAGCGGCGATCGCCTGATCATCTAATAATTTAGCCCCTGTTCGAGATACCATCACCGGATCAACAACTAATTGTTGAATTGACCAGTTTGAGACTGCTTGCGCTACCGTTTTGATAATTTCTGAATTGAACAGCATCCCCGTTTTTACCCCCTGCGCCCCAATATCGACCATAACGGCTTCAATTTGCGCCTTAACCATCTCGACACTCAGGACAAGGACTTGAGTGACACCAAGGGTATTTTGAGCAGTGACACAGGCGATCGCACTCGTTCCATGAACTTGATGAAAGGCGAAAGTTCGTAAGTCGGCCTGAATTCCCGCACCTCCACCACTATCTGATCCCGCAATAGTTAGAGCAACAGGGGAAGAAATTTGATGGCTTTTCATCGCTTTTTTCAAGATCTTAGCTTTCTAGTATTTTCCACTAAACTCATGGCAAAATGATCAAACCGTTCTGATAATTTTTCATCCAATAGCTTCCCTTCTTCATTAAACGCTTGCCACGCTTGGCCAATGGCAATTTGTTCGGGAATTACCCAACCATGTACCCAGCGCATAATTACTCTTAAGTCATTGAGGGCATTACTATTCGGTTGTCCCCCTAACACACTGATTAAACCTGTGACTTTTCCCGATAATTCCTCAAAACTCATCAAATCTAAGGTATTCTTGATGACCCCGCTCACACTGCCATGATATTCTGGGGTCGCTAGAATTAATCCGTCAGCAGCTTTGACGGTTTGACGCAATTTCTCTACATCAGGATATTCGGGATATTCCTTCCCTCCATCACAAAAGGGTAGATTTATTTCCCGTAAATCCAGAAATTCAACTTCTCCCCCTAATGCTTCTACTCTAGTAATGGCTACTTGAATGGCTTTGGCACTATAAGAGTTGGGGCGTAAACTCCCATTGATGGCAGCAAATTTGACCATAGTTTTTACTTTACCTTAAGTAAAGTCATAACGACTATGTTTAAATTAACAGACAAGATTAAGTTTTGTCAACCCAGAAACAGCAAAAGGTCAGTCAGGGCGGGGAGTATGAAGATTTGTTGCCAATTTTTGAATTAGGTGGTAAGCTATGTATAGTGAGGTCGGCTTAGTCAACTCTCGTATTAAGGAGACGTACTGTCAATGCCCTACAATAACCAATACTTAGTCTCTAAAGTCGTGCTATCTGCCGAATAATTACAGAATTTTAGATACAAGACGAATGAAAGAATAAACGAGGTTTTCAACTGGCTACATTCAAGGGTAGTTCTTTCCTACAGGTCGAATCGGGGAAAGAGACTTGATGGCCAATACCAAACTTAACAGTTAAATAACCAGCCGGTTAAAGTCTGTGGCGAAACAAGCTAAGCCACCTTAGACCGCTCTGGGTTCAAGCAGATTGAGGGATCTGTCCGAATTTAGCTGAAAATCCTGAAAAACCCTTTATTCTGACTGAAGTCAACCTTCTGTTTTCTGCCCTAAATTTTTCTCTATTCTGTCCAAATCAAGTGTTAAGGATGCAATCATTATGCAGCTTAGCACCATGAAACCTTGAAAAAGGAGGTCTTCAACGTGAAATTGTTAGGAAAAACCGCCCTAGTTACTGGAGCTTCTCGTGGAATTGGGCGTGCGATCGCCCTAGAATTAGCCCAGCAAGGCATTAACCGCCTGTTATTAGTGGCCCGCAACGGCAGCAAACTAGCTGATGTCGCCGCCGATATTGAAGCGATGGGAGTAGAAGTGATCATTCTGCCCTTAGATATTACCCAACCCGTAGCAGTGAGTACGGCGATCGCTCAAGCTTGGCGAGAATATGGGCCCATTCATCTCCTCGTTAACTGTGCCGGAGTTGCCCATCAAACCTCCTTCCTCCATGCCAACTTATCCCAAATGAAAGACGAACTCTCCGTCAATTTAATGGGAACCTACAACATTACCCGCTTAGTCGCAAGACGCATGGCTAAGCAAAAAGAAGGAACTATCGTTAATGTGTCGAGTTTAATGGGGAAAATTGCCGCCCCCACCATGGCCACCTATTCTGCGACTAAATTCGCCCTTTTAGGCTTTAGCCAAGCCTTACGGGGAGAATTAGCCCCTTATAATGTCCGTGTTGTCGCCTTACTGCCATCTCTCACCGATACGGACATGGTAAGAGATTTAGACTGGTTTCGCTTTATGCAACCCGTTTCCCCGAAAAAAGTCGCCCAAACCCTAGTTAAAGGACTACAAAAAGACACCCCAGAGATTTTAGTGGGATGGGAAAGTCATTTAGCCGTGTGGTGTCAACGGTTTGCCCCTTGGTTTATTGAACAAATTACCAGAATGGCGGCCCCTCTCTCTCGGAAACCGCGATCGCCGCAATTGCGACAGGTTGAATTAATCGGATAACTGATTTTGTCTCTTTGTTTCCAGGTTATACCTGAGAACAACAAATGTATAGTGTAGGGGTCAACGGCCGTTGACCCCTACAAAGATATGTAGCTTAAATGTATACTAAATTTAATGCCTAAAAAAGCCTTAAATACCAAGGAAATAAATAGGTTTTCTAATCTTGATTTAGGATTCATTTTTGAGTAAATCAGTTACACTAAAATCATGCTTGATAGTAAAAACACCCTAACAAATCAACCCCATCTTAGTCTAAGAACCAAAGATATTGTGGCGGCTTATACCCTATTAAGAATAGTAGTTGGCGTTAATTATTTTAATCATGGATTTACCCGAATTTTTGATATTCCTGGCTTTATTAATGGGATGGTAACAACGATGCAAGATTCAGGCATTCCTGAATTGTTAGTGAGTATTAATGCGGGTTTAGTTCCTCCTGTCGAGTTAATTGTGGGGGCTTTAATCACGGTTGGTTTCTTAACCAGAAAGGCTTTAATTGCTTGTTTTATTTTGATGATTATACTGATGTATGGTATTACGATGATTCAAAATTGGAACGGAGCAAGTAGTCAATTAATTTATAATATTGCCTTGTTTATTCTCTTGGCAGGGGTCAATTTCAATCGAATTTCTGTTGATATTTGCTTAAAAAATAGACGTAATTAATTTATCAGTCGTGAGTTTAAACATGAAAAGTAAAAGACCTAAAAAATGAATTTTACCGAAAAAAAGGGGTAAGTGAAACTCACCCCTATCTAATCTACAATTAATGATTAGGATGCCCCTTGCATTTGTGCCGTCGTCACCGTTAAGTCTAACAGGCGATCGCCGCGATATAGTTTCACTTTTAAACTAGCATTAATCCCCGAATTTTCGACAATATTTTGTAAATCAGCCCCATCTTTGACCGGTTTACCATTAACAGCCACGATCACATCACCCCGACGGAATCTCGCTTTATCGGCGGGACTATTGGGAACAACTTGTACCACTAAAATTCCCTCAACTTCCGCCACCATCATCGGCGAATTAGGATTTTGATTATTTTCCCGCGCTATCTCAGGGGTAATATTTACCATTTGCACCCCAATATAGGGATGAGCAACCTTTTGTCCGGCCGCTAAGGTTTTTTCCAGGGATTTTGCCTTATTAATGGGAATGGCAAAGCCAATACCCATAGCATCAGCCCGAATCGCCGTATTGATGCCAATTACTTCCCCATTAGCATTTAAAAGGGGGCCCCCCGAATTACCAGGATTAATCGCTGCATCTGTTTGGATAAAATCGAGCCGTTTATCGGGAATTCCTGCCTTAGCCGCAGAACGACCAATAGTGCTAATAATGCCTAATGTTACCGTATTATCTAAGCCCACAGGATTACCCACTGCGATCGCCCAATCTCCCACTTGTAGGGCGTTGGAATCCCCCAAAGGCGCAACAGGTAAGGCGGCCCCATTAGGGTTAATGACAACCACGGCCAAATCCGTCACTTCATCAGTCCCTTTGACTTGCCCGTTAAAAGTTCGTCCATCTTTGAGCGTCACCGTTACTTTATTCGCATTATTCACCACATGAGCATTGGTCAGAATAATGCCACTCTCATCAATAATAAAACCAGAGCCTTGACCCGCAATCCGTTGTTGTTGGGGCGAACTAGAGCGAAACTGCTGCCCAAAAAACTCCCGGAAGAAGGGATCATCGAACATGGGATCAACTTGTCTTGTGACCACTGTTTCCGTGTCAATGCGGACAACGGCTGGCCCGGTGCGGGTTACGGCCGCTGAGACAAAGCTTTGTGTCCCGACTTCGAGGGGTGCTTTGGCCAATTCAATTGGCGCAGTTGTTATTACAGACTGTTCTTCTAAAGTGCCAGCTTGAGAGGAGAGAAAATGAAAGCCACCAAAGCAGAGGACAATACCGAGGAAAAGTCCCAGACAATGACGACCCAGTTGGCGCAACAATTTTGCAGACTTCATAGTTTTCGTAAACGCTTAAAAGGCTTAAATCAAGGGTTTTGTCAATCAAACATCATTTCTATCCTAGCAGGTTGCTCATCTATCTTAAAATGCAATGAGGATGTCAATTGTATCGGTGCTATTCATGGCCATTCTGGTTGTTGTGGTATTCCTGTTAGTCATCAATTGGATCGGGTCTTCGATTTTGGCAATCATCCCTATCTATTTATTAGATGCTTTCAATTCTTTTCTGGGTTTAATCCTGGGAATCATGGTTTTTCTGCTCCTTAGTTGGTTTTTCGGAGATTAAAGCTAAATTGACAATGGCATCGCCTTTATTAACCAAGGGGTTTTGAACATGGCCAATAACCACCCCCTGTTCAGGAGAACGAATTTTAGCCATAGTTTCGCCAAAAGCATCAGTAATAATCCCCAAACGCTGCTTCTTTTCTACTTTATTGCCTAATTTGACCTCTAAATGTAGCAACCCACTACGGGACGCTCTTACCCATTTGGTTTGAGTGATTTCCAGAGAAGTAAACTGGGTATTGGCTAAAGGGTGAGCGTACATTCCTAAGAGATCCATGACGCGCAGAATACCATCAACCCCAATTTCAATGCCATCGGGATCAAAACGGGATGCTTCTCCTGTTTCGTACAATAAAGTAGGAATTCCCTGTTTACTAGCCGCTTGACGCAGGGAACCGTCACGGGTGGTGGCATGAATCATCAAAGGTGCGCCAAAGGCTTGAGCGCAGCGATAAGTCTCGGCATCGGCTAAATTAGCCCGAATTTGGGGTAAATTAATCCTGGGTTGGGCCGCCGTATGTAAATCGATCCCGTGGGTACTGTGATGGACAATTTCCGTCATAAATAAATGAGCGAGACGGGAACCGAGGGAACCTTGGGCAGAACCTGGAAAAGAGCGATTTAAGTCACGGCGATCAGGTAAATAGCGAGATTGTTCAATAAAGCCAAAAACATTGACAATGGGGACAGCGATCACCGCCCCAGATAAATGTTTGGCCTTCAATCTTTCCAACACTTGACGAATAATTTCGACCCCGTTAATTTCATCCCCGTGAATGGCCGCACTTAACCAGAGTCTGGGGCCAGGAAATTGACCATTGATAGCAATCACGGGCAAAGAAATGGTTGTGCGTGTCGGCAATTGGGCCACGGGAATTTCTAAATGTTGCCTTTTTCCAGGGGCGATCGCCATTCCGCCAATTTCTAAGATATGGTCTGTCATAAAGTTAATACTGAATGCGATCGCGGTTGCTTCCTGAAGGGGCATTTTTTACTAAAAATTCAATGATTTTAGTGGCTACATCAACCCCGGAGGCTTTTTCAATACCTTCAAGTCCAGGGGAAGAATTAACTTCCATGACAACAGGCCCATGATTAGAGCGAAGCAGATCAACTCCTGCCACTTTTAACCCCATGGATTTCGCGGCCCGAACAGCTGTAGTTCGTTCCTCTGGAGTTAATTTAACCATATCGGCCTGGCCACCACGATGAAGATTAGAGCGAAAATCCCCTTCTGCCCCTTGACGCATCATGGCGGCGATCACTTTTCCGCCAACCACAAAACAGCGAATATCGACCCCTGCGGCTTCTTTGATAAATTCTTGAACCAGAATATTGGCATCTAACTGACGAAAGGCTTCAATAACCGATTTAGCCGCGTTGTGGGTTTCCGCCAATACCACCCCGATGCCTTGAGTCCCTTCTAAGAGTTTAATGACGACAGGCGCACCACCAACGGATTCCAGTAACCCATCAATATCTTGGGTGGCATGGGCAAATCCCGTCACGGGTAAACCGATACCGTCCCTGGCGAGAAGTTGCAAGCAGCGCAGTTTATCACGGGAACGGGAAATGGCCTGGGATTCATTGGCACTAAATACCCCCATGACCTCAAATTGACGGACGACGGCGGTACCATAAAAGGTTTTAGAGGCAGCAATGCGCGGGATGATGGCATCAACACTTTCTAGGGGTTTGCCATTGTAGTAAACAGCAGGTTTATGGGAGGTAATATTCATGTAACAGCGAAGGTAATTAATCACCCGCATATCATGGCCTAGGGCTTCTCCCGCTTCTTTTAGCCGTTTTGTCGAGTACAAAGAAGCATCTTGAGATAAGATAGCAATTTTCATACAATTTCCTCAGTTTTGATCCTTAAAATTCACAATTTTTTCAGAATTTAGTAACGCGCTCTGCCCCTTTCTCTATCATCTCATAAGGGTTGTCTTTGGATATTTGAGTTAATTTTTACTGCTTTTCAGCAACAACTTAGAAATTTCGCAGCACAATGAAGATAGGGAAGTACATTTGATCAGATTCCCAAAGGAGAGAGGTCATGATTAATACATTTTTTTATCCTGATAGCATCACTTATCTGATTGTGAAACTCTGTGTTCTGTTTTTGGCGGTTTTACTATATTTGATGGTAACGGCAACCCCTGTCACTTAATTAGTGGTGAGTGACAATCTCCCAATAATTTCAACTCCTGACTTCATTAAACAGACGATGCCCGCCTTTGCGGGCTTTGCCATTGTCAATTTTGTGAGAATTTCGGCACAATAGAATTAGATCCCTGGATCATTAAAGCATTCGGAAACATCATTTATTAGTTTGCCACATGAGAAAACGTGCATTTTGGGTAACTCTTTTCCTTAGTTTTTCCCTCCTCTTCAACTTTTTTACTTGGACTCCCGACGCAGGAGCTTTTACAGAAGATCAAAAGCTTTTGCTTCAGTCTTGGAGACTGGTTAATCAATCCTATTTAGATGACACCTTTAATCATCAAAATTGGTGGTCATTGCGGCAAAATCTTCTTAAGCGTCCCCTCCATGATCGTGAGGAAACTTACCAGGCCATTGATGAGATGTTGTCCACCTTAGATGAACCCTTTACCCGTCTTTTGCGCCCTGAGCAATATCATAACCTACAGGTTAGCACAGCCGGGGAATTATCTGGGGTGGGATTACAGATTAATATTAATCCTGAAACTGGCAACTTAGAAGTGGTTTCTCCTTTAGCGGGATCGCCGGCCGAAACTGCTGGAATTAAAACCCGCGATCGCATTTTAGCAATTGACGGGATGGACACCACAACCTTGACTTTGGATGAAGCAGCTACCAGAATGCGCGGCCCCAGTGGGACAACGGTTTCTTTAACTATTTTACCCCATCAAGATGATGCTAGGAGTCGCCAGATTAATATTGTACGGGAAAGGATTTCTTTAAGTCCGGTTTTTGCCACTTTAGATAATCCAAATCATCAGCTACCCATTGGTTATATTCGTCTTAATCAATTTAGTGCCAATGCTGCTCAAGAAATGACGGAAGCGATCAATAATTTAGAGGAACAAGGGGCCCAAGCTTATATTCTAGACTTAAGAAATAATCCGGGGGGACTTTTACAAGCGGGTATTGAAATTGCTCGTTTATGGATGCCTCAAGGGACAGTTGTTTATACAGTAAACCGTCAAGGGGTTCAAGATAGTTTTACGGCTTTGGGGCCTGCTTTAACTGAAGATCCTTTAGTGGTATTAGTCAATCAAGGAACCGCGAGTGCTAGTGAAATTTTAGCAGGAGCGTTACAAGATAATGGACGAGGTATTTTAGTGGGGGAAAAAACCTTTGGGAAAGGCTTAATCCAGTCCTTATTTGAGTTGCCTGATGGTGCGGGTTTAGCCATTACTGTTGCTAAGTATGAAACCCCGAATCATAAGGATATTCACAAGTTAGGAATTGCCCCTGATCAATTAGTTACCCAAGATCCCATTGCTTATCAACAAATTGGGACAAAGGATGATTTACAGTATCAAGCAGCGATTAAAGTGTTGACAGGTAATTCTGTTTTAGCTAAGGCTGCTTAAGGGTTATTAAATTACCTAAAGTAAGCTATGATTAAAATACAAGACTGTTTGAACGGTCTTGTATTTTTTTGTCAGAAAAAGATAGAGTAAATTCTTGATATAACTTGGTTTTCAACGTAAACTAGATAAGGGTTATTTCAGTCAATAAAGCGGAATAGAAATTAGATGAAAGTTGCAACGTGGAATGTGAATTCAATTCGGACAAGACAAAGCCATGTAATTGACTGGTTAAAAACTAACGATGTTGATGTTCTTTGTTTACAAGAAACGAAAGTAATTGATAAAGATTTTCCGATAATTCCCTTTGAAGAATTGGGCTATTATACTTATATTTATGGACAAAAAGCTTACAATGGTGTAGCAATTTTTAGTCGTCAGCCAATGACGGATGTTATGACAGGATTTACCCCCATTGTTGGGGAATCTTTGTCCCAAGATTTTGATGAACAAAAGCGAGTAATTACAGGGGTTATTAATGATGTTCGTATTATTAATTTATATGTTCCCAATGGTTCAGAAGTTGGTAGTGAAAAGTATCAATATAAATTACAATGGTTCAAAGTTCTGCAAACTTATCTAGAAATATTGAGAAAAAAAGAAACTTATGAATTATGTATTTGTGGGGACTTTAATGTTGCTTTGGAAGACATAGACATTTACGATCCCAAAAACAAAGAAAAACATATTATGTCCTCTTCTTTAGAAAGAGAATCATTGCAAAAAATATTGACAATTGGTTTAAAAGATGCCTTTCGTAAATTTACAACAGATGGAGGCCATTTTAGTTGGTGGGATTATCGTTCAGGGGGATTTCAACGTAATAGAGGCTGGCGAATTGATCATCTTTATTTAACGGATAAATTGTATAAAAAAGCGATTAATTGTATAATAGATAGGGAGCCTAGAAAATTAGAAAAGCCAAGCGATCATACTCCTGTAATTGTTGAATTTTAATGTTAATTATTTGATTATCAATGAAGAAAAAGCGACCAATTGCTGTTGATTTATTTGCTGGTGCAGGGGGAATGACATTAGGGTTTGAACAAGCAGGATTTGATGTTTTAGCTTCTGTGGAAATTGATCCCATACACTGCGCTATTCATGAATATAATTTTCCTTTTTGGACGGTTATTTGTGAGTCTGTCGAAACCATAACAGCGAGGGAAATTAGGGATTTTTCTAACATTAGTAATCAACCGATTGATGTCGTTTTTGGGGGGCCTCCCTGTCAGGGGTTTTCCTTAATAGGTAAACGGAGTTTAGAAGATGATCGTAACGCTTTAGTTAAGCATTTTATCCGTTTAGTGTTGGAACTAAATCCTAACTACTTCGTCATGGAAAATGTTCCCGGTATGGCGATAGGTAAACATCAAAAGTTTTTACAAGAAATTTTTGATGTATTTGCTCGAAATGATTATCAAGTTAGAACAGATTATCAAATTTTAAATGCCGCTAATTTTGGGGTTCCACAAACAAGAGAAAGACTATTTTTGTTGGGAGCAAAACAAGGATTAGAATTGCCTAATTATCCTGATTTTATTACTCAATATTCACAACATAATGCTCAGTTACTTCCCAAAACTCCGACGGTTAAAAATGCAATTAACGATTTACCAGAAGTTAATAATTATCCAGAATTAACCTATCAAGATTGGGTAATTGCTGATTATGGAAAACCGAGTAATTATGTTAAAAACTTAAGAAATTTATCTCATTTAGATGATGATTATTCTTATTACAGAGAGTATAATCAGCAACTATTAACCTCAAGTTTGTTGACAAAACATACGCCGAAATCTATTGAAAGATTTAAGCATACTCTCCCAGGAAAAATTGAACCAATTAGTCGCTTTTTAAAATTGCATCCTGACGGTTTATGTAACACTTTAAGAGCAGGAACACCTAGTAATCGAGGGGCCCATACTTCCCCTCGTCCAATACATCCTTTTCACCCTAGATGTATTACTGTTAGAGAAGCAGCAAGACTACATTCCTATCCTGATTGGTTTCGATTTCATGTGACAAAATGGCATGGATTTCGTCAAATTGGCAATTCAGTTCCGCCTTTATTGGCTAAAGCTGTTGCTCAAGAAATTATTGAAGTTCTTGAAATTATTCCGCGCAAACTAACATCTAGACATAGATTAGAAAGAGAGGATTTATTAAGCTTTAATATGTCTCAAGCAGCACGATATTATAATGTCCATTCTAAAATTGTTGGAACAAGAACTAGAAAAATAGACAAGGAGAATCATGAAAAAAACCAATATATATTCTAAGAAATTATCGGATTTACAATGATTAAATTAATGGAATTGATAGCTTATCCATTTTTTTAAAACCATGAATAAATAATGAACAAACAATGAAAGAAAAATGAAAGCTTTTAAGCCCCAAATCAGCTAATGTATAGAAATAAATCAAAATAAGTAATGGTTTTTGGGAATGGAACTACTCAATATAAGTTTTTTAGGTTTAGGGTTAGCGGCTGATGCTTTTGCGGTTTCCTTAACCAGTGGTTTTGTGATTCAACACATTAAATTACATAAAGCCCTGAAAATTGCCTTATTTTTCGGTGTATTTCAAGGAATTATGCCCTTAATTGGCTGGCTATTAGGATTGTCTTTTAGAGGAATATTAAGCAGTTTTGATCATTGGATTGCTTTTATACTATTAGGGTTTATTGGGGGAAAAATGATCTATGAAGCGACCAAACTTGAAGAAGACAATAAAAAATTTAATCCTTTAGATACCTATACCTTACTTGCCTTGGCCATTGCCACCAGTATTGATGCTCTAGCCGCAGGGTTAGGATTATCTTTCTTAAAATACTCCATTCTTTTACCCTGTACCTTAATTGGGTTAATTACCTTTGGCTTATCATTGGTTGGAGTATTTATCGGCCATAAATTTGGAGGGATTTTCAATCAAAAAATTGAGATTATTGGGGGCTTGACTTTAATTGGAATTGGCACTAAAATATTAATTGAAGATTTGATAAAATTTAATTAAACTAATACATCCTTTGGAATTCTTAGATAAACCCTATAGACAATTAGCCAAAACTGAAGTAAGAGACGAATCAATTTAATCCTGAAAACCTATCCCCATTCTTTCCCCATTCTTTGCCCTCCATGATTATCATAGAAGAAGCGGGTTATGGTATAACACCGCTACAGTCTCAGGATAAAATTCCTTATAATGACAACTAAAAACATCAAATAGCCCTATGACATCCTATGTAACCTCGTCTGCTAGAGCGGAAATGAGTGAACTAAGGCGGTTAAAAACCCTCTTACCGCCAGAATTACAAAGTTGGGTCATGGTAGAAGGCAGTACGGAAATCAATCCACCGCTTGTCCGCTGTGAAGAACTAGGAAGAGACGAAGTAGAAATTCAAATTGACTTAGCCAAGTGGGAAAACCTGGCTATTGACCAACGAAACCTGCTATTTTGGCACGAAGTCGCCCGTATTCAAAATGACACCATTCCCAGAGAAGGATGGGAAATGGCAGCCCTAGCCATTGGTTTAGGGGGCGCAGTGGGAGAACTGTGGGTACAAGATGGCTTATTGTTATTATTAGCCTTATCTCTATGTGGCATTTCTGGCTATCGACTCTGGCAAAAAAACAACGGAGATCGTAAATTAAAAGAGTCTATCGACGCTGATGAAAAAGCGATCGCCTTAGCTACTCGTTTTGGCTACTCCTTACCCAATGCTTACAAAAGCCTTGGCAGTGCATTCAAAACCCTCATAGAACAAACCCCCAACCGCCGACAACGGAAACAATATGAGTCTCGTTTACAGGCTCTCAGACGCAGTGCAGGTCAAGCTAAAACCAAAATGCAGCAAGAAGAGGGCAAACGTCCCATCCGCTAACCACTCAATTGCTCAATAACGACAGTTGATGACTACTCAAACACCAGATACCGACTTTCCCATTGTTTTCATTAACAATCATCCTGTCATGGGGATGCCAAAACGCCTCACCGTCTTAGAGGCAGTTCATTTCAAGGGGGTTTGCCAGAAATTTTTGGCATCCCATTCTCTCCCTAGCCAACTGATTTTGGATTTCAGTCAAACTGAGTTTATGGACAGTAGCGGGGTTGGGGCGTTAGTTCATAATTTTAAGGCAGCCCAAAACAAGAAAGTCCAACTCATCCTTTATAATACCCATCCTCCCGTCATGGCTGTCTTATCCATGACGGGACTTGATGAAATCTTACCTGTTACCTCAACCCTGGATGCCAAGCACCAAACAATGAATGCCATTGGCAAAGGACAGCCCCCTGATACTCATCCTTCTGTTAGTTCTTGGATTAAACGTTTAATCGATATTATTGGCAGTCTGGTGGGTTTGGCTATCACTGGCCTCTTGTTTGTGCCGATCGCCATTGTGATAAAATTAGATAGTCCTGGCCCCATATTTTTTCAGCAAACCCGCTGTGGTTGGCTAGGAAAACGTTTTAAAATGACTAAATTTCGTTCCATGTGTGCTGATGCGGAAGCTTTGAAAAGAAAGATTCCCAACCAAGCCACAGGTGCTATCTTTAAAAATACCAATGATCCCCGTATTACTGGAGTAGGACGTTTTTTACGGCGTACCAGTTTAGATGAATTACCTCAATTCTGGAATGTGTTAACAGGGGATATGAGTTTAGTCGGGACTCGACCCCCCACCCCCGATGAAGTGGAAAGCTATGAAGTTCCGCAATGGCAACGGTTAAATGTTAAACCAGGAATGACAGGAGAATGGCAAGTTTATGGGCGATCACGGATCAAAAATTTTGAAGAAGTTATTCAATTAGATTTAAGATACCAAGAGAACTGGAGTCATTGGTATGATATCAAGCTTATTTGTAAAACTTTATTAATTGTATTCCATAAAAATAGTGGTGCTGTTTGAAAACAAAAATCACAACAATGAATTAATTAAACAATTTAGCCTCTCGGTCAGGACTAAAATGGAAGCATTGGAGGAAGTTTTACTGTGGTTTGAGAGCATTGCTAAACCTTATTTACCGACAAAGTCTTTATGGGAATGTAAACTCGCCTTAGCGGAAGGCTTTACTAATACTGTCAATTATGCCCATCAAGATTTATCCCCTCTTATCCCCATTATTTTAGAGATTTACTTCTATTTAGATTGGATAGAAATGCAAATTTGGAATGTGGGGCCACCTTTTGATTTACAGGAAAAATTAGCAGAATTACAGAAAAAACAAGGAAACCCCTTGGATAAAGAAAGCGATCGCGGTCTCTTTTTTATGCAAGAATTAACCGATGAGTTGGACTACATTAGGATTGAAAATCAACGGAATTGTTTAGTCATGCGTAAGTTAATTAATATCCAATAATCTCAGCCATTTAATGCTTGGCTATCAGTTTGAGAGAATTTTTAATTCTCTCTCCTGAACCTCTCACTGGAAAAAAACTATTCAACTGTTTCCATTGTTTCCATGACTTCTACTTCATGATCTCGAAAATGGGCCCGAAATCGTTTTTCAAATTTCACTAAGATAGGTAAATTGGCACTGACTGGTCTACCTTGCCAGTTGGTCACAATATCCATGATTTCTCCTTCCATTCCCTTGAGGTCAAATGGCTCTTTTTTATGTTCAGGATGATGGTAAACAATCACCGATTCTTTAATACGGACGCGATCGCCAACTTTCATATTCATTAACTCTCTATAATTCTCCACTCGACTCTATCAAGGGATGATAAGCAACCTTTCTATTCTTACATAGAGTGGGACTTGAGGCCATTATCCTTGCTGATTCTGGGTTAAAAAGAGGCTAACTTCTTCCCCAGTCGGTTGAGCCGCGATCGCCCCTGGTTGCGTCGTCGTTAATGCCCCAACAGCACTGGCATAGATGATCGCTTCTCTCGCTATTTTGGGGTCACTTAAAAGCAGATCACCCTTTAAACAGCTTTGATGAAGAAACCCCGCGACAAAACTATCTCCGGCCCCAGTGGTATCGATAACCTTTACAGGAAATGTGTCTATTTGTCCTTGATTTTTGCCTAAGTAATAATTACAACCTTTTTCTCCTGCCGTTACTAATATGCCTTGAAGATTAGGAAAATATTGGGCAATCTTTTGGGGAGTTTCTGTGTTCAATAACCATTGTGCCTCTTCCTGAGAACATTTGAGAAAATCCGATTGGTGTAATAGGGACATGATTAAGGGTTGGGCCGCTTCTAAATCCTCCCAGAACATTGGTCGCCAGTTAATATCGACAAAAATGCTAACCCGATGCTTTTTCGCCAGTTCTAGAGCTTTTTCAAGAGCTTGTTTACTGTTGGGATAGGCGAGTAAGAGGGTACCAATGACTAAATATTTGGCATTGATAAAAATAGATTCTGGTAAGTTTTTGGCTAAGAGTTGGGTATCAGCAAACTTATGGGTTTCAATCTGACCAAAACCCGCAAAATTTCTCTCTCCCTTTAGGGAACGAGTCACATAAACCTTTCTAGTTGGGGCGGTAGAATGCCTTTGAATTCCTGTTATGTTGATCTCGGTTTTTTCCAAGAGAGAAACTAACTCGTTTCCTGGTTTATCTTGTCCAAGACATCCGATAAATGCAGCCTGGGTTCCTAATTTAGTTAAAGCACAAGCTACATTGGCTGGCGCACCCCCGGCATAAGCTGTCCATGAGGTAACATCAACTAATTCTTTGCCTAATTGATCCGCAAGACAGTCAAAGAGAATTTCACCTAAACAAAGTATTTGAGGGTCAGAAATCATCTGAGTAAGATCACGACAAACAATAATATTTTTCTATATTCCTAACACATCTCTGCCTAATTATTCTCCATTAATATGTATAATTACTTCCCTTTGATGACTCCTCTGACGATGTTCCCAGAGATAAATTCCTTGCCATGTTCCTAATAATAATCTACCGCGAGCAATGGGGATCTGTTCTGAGGTTTTTGTCAAGGCTGAACGAATATGGGCCGGCATATCATCTGGCCCTTCTGTTGTATGTATATAAAGTCGGGAATCTTCCGGCACTAACTTCGCCAAAAAACTCGATAAGTCCCTTAAAACATCCGGATCAGCATTCTCTTGAATGATTAATGACGCTGAGGTATGACGGACAAAAATCGTGCATAATCCCATTTCAATTCCAGATTTAGCCACAATTCCCTCGACTTCACGGGTAATAAGGTGAAAATCTTTGCCTCTCGTCTGAATTACCATTGCTTGTTGATAATACGCCATTACTTTTGATCAATATAATTACCAATTTAGTTTAGGACAGGAAGCTTTCATTCCTTGGTTTGTTAAGTAATGTTACAATATTACTGTCATACTGGCTTAACAGCTTGACAGCCAAAAAGAAACTCGTTAAAGTAAAAGCACATACCTGGGTAACCTCAGCTAGAGTGATATGCAAGACAAGCAAAAAGTCACACTATATCTCCCCCCTGGAATTCACCGACAGCTTAAAATTAGAGCTGCAATTGACGAAGACTCGATGTCGGCCCTTGTCGAAAAGGCGATCGGGTTCTATTTAAAATACCCTGATAAGGTAGAAGAAGTGGAAGCCGCCGCTTATGGGAAAACCCATCAAGTTCATATTTGTCCAGAATGCGAAGCCGCCATGGTAATGCGAGACGGACAGATGGCCTCCCTCAAAAATCAACCCAGTGTTCTCACGGATGAATTTCCCCTGGATGTCAGGGAGACAGTGCAGGCAACCGTCCAAGTTTCTGGGGAAGAAGCCTTAGTTCCCTGCTAAGTTGCTTTACCGTTCAATAATTATTAGGTCGATGCCATGAAAGAAGAGTTAAACATACTCATACAGGCTCAGTATCCTTTAATATACCTAGTTACATCGGAAGAAGAAAGAGCGGAACAGGCGATCGCCAGAATCGCACAACAATATAGTAAGCAGCGGCGTATTTTTTCTTGGACTGTTACTCATGGGATGGTGGAGTATGGTCAACCTGGCAATACGACCCAACATAACACCGTTCATGCAGAACCCGCCATTGGCTGGGTGATGCGAGAAAAGGAAGCGGGAATTTTTATCTTTAAGGACTTGCATCCTTTTATTGCGGATGCCAACGTCACAAGGTCTTTAAGGGATGCCATTATCAGCTTAAGAGGGACAGAAAAAACGATTATCTTAATTTCTCCCCTGCAACAGATTCCCATTGAACTCGAAAAAGATATCGTTGTTTTAGACTTTCCTTTTCCCGACTTAAGCGAACTCAATCAAGTATTATCTCGTCAACTGGATCAAACCAAGAGTCGTCGGATCACCACAGAAGCCCGTGAAAAACTCCTCAAAGCGACCCTGGGACTCACCAAAGACGAAGCGGAAAAAGTTTATCGTAAAGCTTACGTTAAAGCAGGTCGTTTAACGGAAGAGGAAGTCGATATAGTTCTATCGGAGAAAAAGCAGCAAATTCGGCGCAACGGCGTTTTAGACTACATTGAAGAAGACGAAACCCTAAACTCGGTTGGGGGTCTAGAAGAACTCAAGAAATGGTTAAAACAGCGTTCCGATGCCTTCACCGAAAGAGCGAGAGAATACGGTTTACCCCAACCCAAAGGGATGTTAATTTTGGGGGTTCCTGGTTGTGGAAAATCCCTGATTGCCAAAACCACCGCCCGTTTATGGGGACTACCCTTACTACGCCTGGACTTAGGTAGAGTTTATGATTCAGCCGTCGGTCGTTCCGAGGCAAACTTAAGAAACGCCCTGAAGACCGCCGAATCAATTTCACCAGTTATCCTCTTCATTGATGAACTAGACAAAGCCTTTGCCGGGAGTGCGGGTTCTGCGGACTCTGATGGCGGGACTTCTAGCCGGATTTTTGGCTCTTTCCTAACCTGGATGCAGGAAAAAACCTCCCCTGTGTTTGTTATGGCTACGGCCAACCGTGTGGAGCGTTTACCAGGAGAGTTTTTACGCAAAGGGCGATTTGATGAAATCTTTTTTGTAGATTTGCCCGACTTGGAAGAGCGTCAAGCAATTTTTAATATTCACCTTAGCAAGCGTCGCTCAGACATTGCTCGCTTCGATATTGAGCAGTTAGCTAAGGTTTCTGATGGATTTTCCGGTGCTGAGATCGAGCAAGGAATCATCGCTGCGATGTATGAGGCCTTTGCTCAGGATAGGGAGTTTACGCAGCTAGACATTATTGCTGCCATTAAATCCACCTTACCCCTGTCTCGCACCATGACTGAACAGGTAACAGCCCTTCGGGACTGGGCGCGGCAAAGAGCGCGACCTGCCTCAGCCTCCGTCGCTGAATACCAGCGATTGGAGTTCTAACAAGCTTTCGCCTGCTCCCAACAGGTGGAAAGGCTAGCAATGAGCTAGCAGCATATCAAGAGCCGTTTATATTAAAACGGCAAATTCAAACCCTAAATTGTTGTTGTTGACTTCTGTTCTACTGGAGGAAATCGAAAATGTCACACTTTAGCACTCTGCGCACCAAAATTACAGATGCTGAAATTTTAAAAGCTTCTTTACGGGATCTTGGTATTTTCGTGAAGACCGATGCTGATGTAAGAGGTTATAACGGTCAGCGCGTTCGTTCTGATATCGTAGCTGTTCTTGATGGCGAATATGATCTCGGTTGGTCTCGCAATAGTGATGGTAGTTTTGACCTGATTGCTGACCTTTGGGGTGTTGCTAAGAAGCACAACCAAACTGAATTAATCAATTCCATCAACCAAAAGTATGCAGTTAACAAGACCTTAGCGGAAGTTAAGCTGCGTAATCTTGAGAAAGCTAATATCAATTTAGTTCTTCACAACTAAGATTTAGCGCGCGTTCCCAAGCTTAGGGGTTAACCAGTCGTCGGTTAACCCTTTTTTTGGCTCTGTTTATTCCAGTGAAATGGCAGCCCAAATATTTACATCTCTAGCAGGCAACCATAGCGGTTGCTTCTACCGGAGAAAGATGTTATCCTAGAAAGGCTATGGGAAATCAAGATCAAGCCGTCAAAATTGTTAGTGATAATCGCAAAGCCCGCTTTCTCTACGAGATTTTAGAGACTTATGAAGCGGGTATTGAACTCGTAGGGACAGAAGTTAAGTCAATTCGTGCCGGAAAAGTTAACCTAGCCGATGGCTATGCTTTAATCCGCAATGGGGAAGCCTGGTTACTTAATGTTCATATTTCCCCCTATCAAGCCAGCAGTCAATATTTTAATCATGATCCGCGCCGCAGTCGGAAGTTATTGCTACATCGCAAGCAAATTAATCAACTTATTGGACAAATCGAGCAAAAAGGCTTAACGTTGGTTCCCCTGAAAATGTATCTCAAGGGAAGTCTGGTAAAAGTTAGCCTTGGACTGGCCAGAGGCAAAAAACTTCATGATAAACGGGAAACCCTGAAACGTCGCCAGGATGATCGAGATATCTCACGAGCGATGAAGCGTTACTGATGCTGAGATTTCTTGTAATTTTTGAGCCACTTGTCCTTCGGTTAAGAGGGTTTTTGCTTGAGTCAATGCAGTAGATAAATCCTGACAAACACCACAACGCCAGAGATAAAAGCCACCATTATAAATAGCCAAATTCATCATATCATTAGGTGTACCTTGTAAGATTTGCTGCATTTGGTCAATAAGTTGGGCCGCAGAGATCAAGGGAATATCTTTGCCCCCCAAATGATAATCCTGGGGATGAAGATGGAGCCGCTCCCATTGGGGTTCCCTATCGGGTTGATTGATACCAATAATTGCAGTACGACTTTGAGGCAGATCACAACTGCCTTCTAATCCTTTAACGGTAGTAAAATTGGCAAAATCTCTTAGTTGAAAGGTTTCCCGAAAGAAGGTTTCTGTCGGGGGATGAACAAACCCCGACACAATATGAACCTGATTACTCGAACAGGGTGCCCACATCAATTCTAAGGTAGCTAAGGGGGGCCGTTTGCCAATTTGCTCCCGATAGGCTACTAATTGATTAGCTAGGGGAAAATGACGGGGTAAATAGATAAAAGTCAGTCCAGTTTTTTCTAAGAGTTGTTGACTATCGGTGAGAGATAACTGGGAAAAATCAACCCCTAACCCTTGCCAGATGGTAATTAAAGGCAATCCATATTTGGTTGGCATCCGATCACCTCCATGGAGGATTACCGGAACCCCTGCGGTGGCCAAAATAAGGGCGGTGATAGTCGTGACTGGAGCAGTGCGCGATCGCCCATCATAGGGAGTTCCTAAAACGGTGACAGGATAATCAAAGGTAAGGTTATCAATGTTTAGTTTTGGCCCTAATTCATCATAAGTATCGAGCATTCCTGCTAATTCTTGAGGGATGGGGCGTTTAATACGATGAACAATCAAAAAAGCACCAATTTGGGCGGGGGTTGCTTCAGCCAATAACATCATTTTCATGGCATCAGCAGCTTCAGCACGGGTTAAATCTTTTCCTGTGTGGACACCGCTACCAATTTTTTTGAGATATTCCCTAAATATATTGCTCATCACCCTTAAAAATTCTGGTTAAAACAAATTATCCCTATTTCGTTGAAATTTGGCTAGGGTATATTCTCAATTAAGAACTTTTACGAAGAGTGTCAAACCCTTTACTCGATAAAATTCTGATACTATATCTTCCCATCGTTACGCAAGAGTGGGATGATAATTACAAACCTTGGGGCAGCCTACCGCTAGCAGGTTCTTAACTCCATACCCATTGTTGTCTTATCGTAGTTTATTCCAAGAGAAGTTATGGTTGTTGCCACCCAGTCACTCGAAGAACTCTGTATTAATTCTATTCGCTTTTTAGCCGTTGACGCGATAGAAAAATCCAAATCAGGACACCCAGGACTCCCTATGGGAGCGGCTCCGATGGGGTTTGTCCTGTGGGATAAGTTCATGCGGTTTAATCCCAAAAACCCCAAATGGTTTAACCGCGATCGCTTTGTTCTGTCTGCTGGTCATGGTTGTATGTTACAGTACGCCCTACTCTATCTAACTGGTTATGATAGTGTCAGCATCGAAGATATTAAACAATTTCGTCAATGGGGATCTAAAACCCCTGGACATCCCGAAAACTTTGAAACTGAAGGGGTAGAAGTTACCACCGGACCTTTAGGACAAGGGATCGCCAATGGAGTCGGTTTAGCTTTAGCTGAAGCTCATTTAGCGGCTACCTTCAACAAACCTGATGCTACTATTGTTGACCACTACACTTATGTAATTTTAGGTGATGGCTGCAACATGGAAGGGGTTGCCAGTGAAGCCTGTTCTATTGCGGGACATTGGGGTTTAGGAAAATTGATCGCCCTGTATGATGATAACCACATTTCTATTGACGGCTCGACTGATGTCGCCTTCACAGAAGATGTATCTAAACGCTTTGAAGCCTATGGTTGGCACGTTCTCCATGTAGAAAATGGTAACACCGATTTAGCGGCGATCGCTAAAGCCATTGAAGAAGCCAAAGCGGTAACGGATAAGCCTTCCATGATTAAAGTAACCACAACGATTGGTTACGGTTCCCCCAACAAACAAAACACCGCAGGTATTCACGGAGCAGCATTAGGCGCGGAAGAAACCGCCCTAACCCGTCATAACTTAGGTTGGGAATATGAGCCTTTTGTCGTGCCTCAAGATGTGCTTGCTCACATGAATAAAGCCATTGAGCGCGGTGCTGCTTATGAAGCTGAATGGAATCAAGCTTTTGAGGCTTACAAAGCTAAATATCCCGCAGAAGCGGCCGAATTTGAACGCTATTTGAGCAATAAACTTCCTGACGGTTGGGACAAAGTATTACCTACTTTTACCCCTGAAGATAAAGGACTACCCACCCGTAAATATTCGGAGGGTTGTCTGAATAAATTAGCTCCTGTTTTACCAGAATTAATTGGGGGTTCGGCTGATTTAACCCACTCTAACTTAACAGAACTGAAAATTTCTGGTGATTTCCAAAAAGGACATTATGAAAACCGTAACGTCCACTTTGGGGTACGGGAACACGCTATGGGTGCTATCTGTAACGGAATGGCGTTACATGGTTCTGGTTTAATTCCTTACGGTGCTACCTTCTTAATCTTTACCGATTATATGCGGGCGGCTATCCGTTTGTCTGCTTTGTCTCAAGCGGGTTCCATTTGGGTGATGACTCATGACTCTATTGGACAAGGGGAAGACGGCCCCACCCACCAACCCATTGAAACTTTAGCTTCTTTACGGGCTATTCCTAATTTAACCGTATTTCGTCCGGCGGATGGGAATGAGTGTTCTGGTGCTTATAAAATCGCCATTGAGAAGTCTAAAAAACACGAACCCAGTCTATTAGCCTTGACTCGTCAAAATGTGCCTAACTTACCAGGAACTTCGATGGAAGGAGTTGCCAAGGGTGCTTATACCATTGTTGATTGTCAGGGGACACCTGATATCATTTTGATGGGTACTGGTTCAGAAGTAAGTCTCTGTGTGAGTGCGGCTGAAAAATTAACTGCTGAAGGTAAGAAAGTCCGGGTGGTTTCTATGCCTTCTTGGGAGTTATTTGAAGCTCAAGATGCTGCTTATAAAGAGTCCGTTTTTCCTAAAGCTGTGACCAAACGGTTATCAGTAGAAGCTGCTGCCAGTTTTGGTTGGCACAAATATGTTGGCTCTGAAGGTGATACCGTCAGTATTGACACTTTTGGTGCTTCTGCGCCTGGTGGAACCTGTCTGGAGAAATTTGGCTTTACTGTTGACAATGTATTAGCTAAAGCGAAGGCAGTTTTAGGATAATTCCTAATGACTGTGTTTAATCAATTTAAGCCCTCTAATGTTTTTAGGGGGCTTCTTGTTACAGATTGGGTATTATTTGAGTCGGCAAGTGTTATCAAACGCTATAATTTTGTTACCCTAAAGACAAGTTATGATTCCATTTACAGATCGAGAAATCAAAAACGCTTGGCGACAAAATAAATTAGCCTACCAGGATGTCCAAACAAAGACTAATGCTCATAGATTACTTCTATTTTATTCGGTAGAATGTGGACTAAAAGCAGTAATTATGAAAAGACAAAACAAAAATTGTACTGATTTATGTAAGAAGGAGTTTGAGGAGTCGAAACACAACATTAATAAGTTACTAGATTTTTTAAAAGCTGGTAAAGATTTAAAGCTACCTAACCAATTAAATATGAGGCCTTTAAAACAAAATGAAGAAAGAAAATTTACAGCAGGTGACATAAATCAAATGTGGCGTTATGGTGGATGTTCAGAAGACATTAAGGATGATGAACTAGAGAAAAAATTAATAAAAATATTAACCTGGATTGAACAAGAATTAGGTAGATTATGAGATTACTTACATGGTTAGATGTTAAGCGCATCATTGCTCAAGAAACTAATTATGGTAATGACTTACCTGATGGAATTATTAGAATTAGTTGCTTTTCTGATGCTCTAGAAATTAGTTTGACGCAAAAAAATGATAAAAATTCTGTATCTAATGTATTAAAAGAATGGTTTGGTGATTGGTATCAACAAGATCAAGAAATTATTCAATTAGATTTTGGTGATGCTCACTTACCTATCGAATTTATTTTTGATGAACAACGTTCAACTATTAATCTTTCAATTCGTCCCTTTTGGGAAGAAGTAGCTTATATTAATAATAGCAATCAACTTAATACGTTTCTACCCGAACCTCATGTAGATAAACCGAATTTAATTGCTTTTTATTCTTTTAAAGGTGGTGTAGGAAGAACTTTACACTTAGCAGCTTATGTTTTTGCTTTACTAGATAGAGCGAAACAATTAAATACTGCGGTTAATATATTAGTGATTGATGCTGATTTGGAAGCACCAGGATTAACCTATTGGAATAATTATCAAAAGGTTCAACCAAAGATTTCTTTTGTTGATTTTCTAGAAGTTTATCATTATTCTCCCAATTCAGTAGAAAACTCTTTAGAACTATTAGCAACAGAAATAAAAAAATCTGCTCAAAATGAAGGTAAATCAACTTTATATTTTCTTCCTGCTTTCTATGAAGAAAAACAGTTATTAGATACTCCTATTTTACCTGAAAATTTAGTTAGAAATCTAGGTGGAACTTGGGAATGTGGTGATGCTATTTATAATTTAGGTCGTGCTGTTGGAGTAGATTACATATTTATTGATCTTAGAGCAGGATTGAGTGAAATTTCTAGTCCTCTACTTTTTGATCCTAGAATTCAACGTTTTTTAGTGACGACTTTAAATGAACAATCAATTAATGGCACAAAATTAGTATTAGAACAACTTGGTCATATTGCCTATCCAGAAACTGAAGTTAATAATGACAATGAGAAATATTTTGATCCTTCCGTAATTATTAGCTGGTTAACCCCTGAAGTCAAATCTCTACCAGCTTTTGACGAAAGCATTACTAAATTGCAATCAGCTTATATTCAATCTGAGGATGAGAATTTATATTCAACCAGATTAGAAATCCAAGAAACTTATTTTGCTCAAGAATTACTTTATATTAATAACTGGGAAGAAGCACGAAACAAACTTCAGCCAACTTCAGTGATGGATATTGCAAAAATATGGTCTGAAGAACAATCACTAACTCCAATAGAAGAACAACCAATAACTCCAATAAAAATATCATCAAAATCAAAACAAAATATAGACTCTGAAAAACTTGAAGAAGTTAGAACACTAAGAGAAATTTGTCAGCAATATGAGTATGCGGAGCAAGGGAAAAGTGAAGAATTATTGGTAACAGAACCGTTAAAAAACTTAGCTATCAATTTTCAAGATAACTTACCTCATATTGTGTCTATTGGTTCTAAAGGGGCCGGAAAAACTTTTAACTATATTCAGTTATCACGATCTAAGTTTTGGGAAAAATTTTTAAATAAAATCGAGCGAACCAATTCTCAAATAAAACAGGAAACATATATCTTTCCTTTGCTAGAATCTAGAAACTTAAGTGATCAAGCTAAAAAAATTACTCGTGAAGCAAGGGAGCAAGTAAGAAACGCTTTAGGTGATAATTCATCTGAGTTTTTGCTTTCAGAATGTTCGGATAGAATCAAAACACATCTTAATTCTGATAGCTTAAGCGAACCAGAGTGGACAGAAATTTGGATAAGTGAAATTGCCAAATCCTTTGGAATAGAAATACGAGAAGAATCAAAAATAACCCTTTCTGAACTTAATCAACATCTTAAAAATAAATTCTTGAAAATAATTGTTATCTTTGATGGTTTAGAAGATATATTTCCTAATATTGCTAAAGATAAAAAAGAGCAATATGCGTTAAAAGCATTAATCGATGATCTGCCTAATAAGTTAGCAGAAATTAGACAAGCTAACTTAGGAATAATTATTTTCCTTAGACGAGATTTTTTAAGAAATACAATTAGTCAAAATGTGAATCAATTTGAAAAACTTTATAGTCCTTATGATTTAACTTGGGATCAAGACTCTTTCCTAAAATTAGCTTTTTGGCTTTGTAGTCAAGCTAAAATTATTGAAGCAAAAACAGATGAAATAGAAAAATTAAGTAGAGAAGAATTAAAAGAAAAACTTAAGCGATTATGGGGAAATAAATTAGGGACAGATAAATCAAAAGATGCTTATTCTCCTTCTTGGATTTTTGCTGCTTTAACTGATTTTAATGGAAGACTTCAAGCTAGGGATATTGTTCGCTTTTTATATTATGCAGCAGATATTACGATTGAAAAAGCATCGGAAGTACAATTTGAAAGATGGTCTAACAGTCGATTGTTACCCCCTCAAGCAATTCGTCGCGCCCTCAAACCTTGTAGTGAGAAAAAAGTTGAAGAAGCTAAACAAGAATATCCAGCTTTTAAAACTTGGGTTGAGGAAACACTCCCTAAATATCCACCTGCCGATAAAAAAATTCCTTTTGATGTCAATCAATTTAACTTAGATATACCTACCAAAAACATTCTTGAAGAAATGGGAGTAATTTATGAAGATAAAGAAAAAGATCAGTTAGAACGTTTTTATATGCCAGAAATTTTCCGAGAAGGATTAGGATTTTCTGGAAAAGGGGCCCGTCCTCGTGTCATTGCTTTAAAACGCAAAGTTCTGGGTCAAACATTCAAAGATTAGTTAATTTTAAAATACCCTTAACCCCCCACATGAATTGCTGGCCGCCATTCTGGTTCTTTTTCTGCTTTGCGTAATACTTCACGGGTAACAACGGCAATATCCCCTTCTCCAAAGAGCATAAACCGCATTAGATATTGAATGGGGTTCCCTTCTACCCAACCAAAATAAGCGTGAGGGGGTTTACCTGTTTGATCCCTGATAGCAAGTAAAATTGCCGCGATCGCATTAGGAACAGCCGCACTATTTGTCCGTAAAATACGATAATTGCCGACTTCTACCCCTGTTATTTCCAGCTTTTCCGTAAACTCAGAGGCATCAGCAACCTTAATTTCCAAAAAAATCAAGGAATCTGTGGCCGGAATATGATGATCTTCGCGCACTTGTTTATCTTTGAGATAATATTCTAGTTGATCTCCGGTATTGCGTCGGTTAGCAATCATCTGAATGCTTCCCTGACTATCTTTATCTTCTTGAATAAACTTCAAGGCAGTTTCATCGAAAGTTACTGCGCTAACCCGTAATTCCGTAGAACGCCAGACCCTAGAAATTAGGGACGTTATAATAATAGTCCCAATAAAAAAGGCCGCAATGCGAATCCCTTCTGGTCGTTCGATGATATTAGTAATGGTAGTATAAATAAACACTAGGGTAATTAAAGCAAAGGCGATAGTTCCCTTACGAGATCTGGCCGAACGAGAAGATAAGGTTACGGCAAAAGCTGCTGAACTCATCAACACCAGTACACCTGTTGCATAAGCTCCCCCTTGTGCTTCCACATCTGCTTTAAAGATCAAGGTAATAATAAAAGCGATCGCCGTATAAACTAAGACGAGGGGGCGAGTGGCTAAAGTCCAAGTCGGTGCCATGCCATAACGGGGTAAATAACGGGGGACAATATTCAATAATCCTGCCATAGCTGAGGCTCCGGCAAACCAGAGGATAGCAATGGTGCTAAGGTCGTAGATGGTGCCAAAAATTTCCCCTAAATAGGAATGAGCTAAGTAAGCTAAAGCCCTACCATTAGCAGGGCCACCTGTTTGAAATTTTTCTGGTTTAATTAATACTGTGGTGACAACACTACTACTTAAGAGGAAAAAACTCATAATAATAGCAGCAGTGGCTAAGAGTTTATGAGTATTAAAAATACGTTGTTTCGGATATTTTGGGGAATCTGTATTATGTCCTTTTACGAGAGGCATTACTGCCACCCCTGTCTCAAAACCAGATAATCCTAGGGCAAGTTTTGGGAACAATAATAAAGCAATGCCTAGCATTAATAAAGGATTACCATGATAAGTTAATAAAGCCGTTTTCCAGTCGGTTAAGGTGATGGGATGGCTAATAATTTGAACCATACCGAAACCAATGACAATTAAATTTAAGAATAGATAGGTTGCGACTAATAAAACAGCAATACCGATCGCTTCTCGAAAGCCTTTTAAGAAGACTGCCCCTAGTAGAGAAATTAAAATCAGAGTAATAGGAATAGCCTGATTTTGTAACAAATCATGTACTAAAGGATTTTCGATAATATGGGCAGTCGCATCAGCGGCTGATAAGGTAATAGTAATAATAAAATCCGTTGCGACAAACCCCAATAAACACAGCACAAATATCTTTCCTTGCCACCAGGGTAAAAGATGCTCTAACATGGCAATAGAACCCTCTCCATGGGGGCTAAGGGCTGCTACTCGTCGATAAATGGGCAATGCCCCGAATAGGGTGACTAAGATTAAAATTAGGGTGGCTAAGGGGGATAATGCCCCTGCTGCTAAGGCAGCAATGCCTGGTTGATATCCCAAAGTAGAAAAGTAATCTACTCCAGTTAAACACATCACCTGCCACCAAGGATATTGGGGATGATCTCCTGGGTGAGAAGACGGGTTTTCTCGTAATAGCCAACGGATAAGTCTACGACGATAATTTTTTGGGTAGACAATGGGACTAGCCATTGTGTGTGACTCCTATTTATCCCTGATAAATTATTGATCTATAGCCTTATCATAGTGGACTGAACTCAAAAAAGATGAAAGCTTTTCTAAAATGTTTCAACGTTTTTTATGATTTTTTGAGAGCTTTTAAAAATAAATCAGGCTCTAAAGTCGAAAGTTGGATTTTTTGGACTTGATTTGTATAGGTTTTTTCTAGGGATCTTTCATAAGCGGGATCATAATGAGTTAATAATAAATCTTCTACAAATTCTCGCCATTGTTCTTGGTCTATCCAACTGAACCATTGAACTATCTTATCCCATCCATAACGAGATTTAAGAAATTTTATATTTTCTTTTAATTGTTCTGGGTAGACTCTAAAATGAGCATATTGTTCTAACAAGAAATCAACTCTTTTCTCTAAAGGTAATTGAATTTCAAAACAAGGAGATTGTTTCATCTTTTGCCATAAATTAGGGGGCAAATAAACATTACCAATTTTATAACTTTCTGATTCTATCCAAATAGTTTTATCATAACAAAACATTTGTAATTGTTGTAGTAATAGAGAGTCAAAATATTTTTGAGAGGGTTGACTTTCCAACTTGTTTGTGAATTCTTGTCCTAATAATGAACCGCGATGATTGGCAATTTTTTCTAAATCTAAAATTTGATATCCTTGAGCAGCTAATTGATGTAATAAATAGGTTTTTCCGCTTCCTGTTAACCCACAAAGAATATGATAATTAAAGGTTAACGGTAAGGTTTCTAGTTGTTTAATCACATAATGACGATAGGTTTTATATCCTCCTTCTAATACGTTGACTTGCCAGCCAATTTGACTTAAGGTGATTGCTAAACTATTCGATCTTTGTCCACCTCGCCAACAATAAATCAAAGGAGAATAACGAGGTTGTTTATCTAAAAAATAATTCTTAAGATGATGCGAAATATTTTTAAATACCAAAGAAGCTCCTAATTTTCTGGCTTCAAAAGCAGAAATTTGTTTATAAATCGTCCCCACTTCTTTTCTTTCTTCGTTATTGAGAACAGGTAAATTTATCGCCCCTGGAATGTGATCTTCTAAAAACTCATTTTCTGAGCGGACATCAATAATCTCATCATATTTTTTTTGATGGTTAAATGTAACAGAAATAGGGGATATAGGCATAATTATTTTTCGATTTTTAACTAAGCAATTGGGGGAGATAAACCCTTAATAACCAAGGGTTAATGCCCCTGTTCTTCGCGGGTCAGAAGCCCCATAAAATTGACCTTTTTCGTAGATAATACTTTGGGTACTTCCCATAGCAAAACTGTTCTCAATTATATGTCTTTTTGCTTCCAATAATTTAATGGTATCAACGCTAAGTCCCCTTTCTACTAAAATTTTATCGGGAAACCATTGATGATGAATTCGGGTTGCATTAGTGGCTTCAGCAATATTCATTTGATGATCAATAACATTCATAATAATTTGTAAGGTAGTAGTAATAATACGACTTCCTCCTGGACTTCCTGTCACTAACCAAGGTTTTCCTTCTTTCATTACAATAGTGGGAGTCATGGAACTTAGCATTCGTTTTTCAGGAGCAATATTATTGTTTTCTCCTCCTAAGAGTTGATAAGAATTAGGAACTCCTGGTTGAGCCGTAAAATCATCCATTTCATTGTTTAATAAAATGCCTGTTCCTGGGACAGTTAAACCACTGCCATAACTAAAGTTTAAGGTGTAAGTATTAGAGACTGCATTGCCATAACTATCCATGATAGAATAGTGAGTTGTTTGTATACTTTCATTCCCTTCAAAAGCGGGTTGAGGCATGATATTTTGACTGGGTGTTGCTTGATTTAAATTAATTTTTTTTGCAATTTGATTAGCATAATTTTTAGAAATCGAACGAAAAATGGGAACTTCTATAAAATCCGTATCTCCCATAAATTTAAACCTATCTGCATAAGCATATTTCATGGTTTCAACCATTAAATGTAAAGTGGATGAACTATTATGACCTAAAGACTGAATGGGAAAATTTTCTAAGATATTCAACATTTGTACTAAATGGACTCCCCCTGAACTTGGTGGAGGCATAGAATAGATTTTATACCCTCGATAATTTCCCTCAATAGGTTCTCTAATAATAGGTTTATATTTCTTTAAATCTTCCTCGGTAATTAAGCCATTATTAGCTTCCATATCAGCAATAATTTTATCAGCAATTTCTCCTTGATAAAAAGCATTTTTTCCTTGTTTTGCAATGAGTTTAAGACTATTAGCTAAATCTTTTTGTTGCAAAACTTCTCCCATTTCATAGGGACTACCATCAGCTTTATAAAAAATCGCCATACTGGAACTAGATTTTTGTAGTTGTTTTTTAGCAAAGAGTAGGGAATTATACAAATCTTCATCAACTATTATGCCATTTTCTGCTAGTTCAATCCCAGGTTTTAAAGCTCTTTCTAAAGAAATTGTTCCATATTTTTCTAAGGCCATAGCTAAGCCCGCAACTGTGCCTGGAACCCCTACAGCTTGATGACTAAATCTAATTTTTTGTTGATTAACTTGTCCATTTTCATCAAGAAACATATCAGAAGTAGCGGCGAGAGGAGCTTTTTCTCGATAGTCTAAGGCAATAGTTTTTTGTTGATTTCCTAAATGAATTAACATAAATCCACCCCCCCCTAAATTACCAGCACGAGGCAAAGTTACCGCTAAAGTAAAGCCGATGGTTACTGCTGCATCTATGGCATTTCCTCCTTCTTTTAAGACTTCTAAACCGGCCTGGGTAGCTAAGTCTTCCTGAGAAGAAACCATGCCATTTTTGCTAATAACGGGATGAAAAATTGCTTGAGAATCATAAATAGGAACATCTTGAGATTTAACCTCAGTAATGGTAAGATTAAAACAAAAGATAATGGTAAAAATTTGGGTAGTTTTTTTCATATTTTAATAATAATTAATAACAGTCTAATCCTGCTTCTTCTGCTGATTTATATTGAATAGGAATGTACATATAGCCATAAGGAGAACATTTTGTCGGAACCACTCTGACTAATTGTACCACAGCTTCATGGCGATCTCCACTTAATTCAAAGGTTATTTTTCCCGTAGCTCCTTCCGTTTCAAAATAAGGACTTTTTACCGTCCTAAACATTAGTTCTCGCCGAATTGTTGGGTCAAAAATTGCTTGGATTTTCTGTCTAAAATCCAGAGATGATTGATTTTCTAAGGCAGTCGCTAACACCTTTGCTGCATCATAGGCCATTGCCGTTCGAGAACTAACTGTTCCCTCCCATAACTTTTTTCCTTCTGCCAAAAATACCTGATTAGAATTTGCTAAATAGTGCCAAGAAATGGCAACAATAATATCTTTAGCTGTACCCCTTTCTTGTAAAACATCTGTTGTGTATAAACTATCACCCCCGACCATCAAATACTTTCCTTGATTGGCACGAATTACTTTTAAAGCATTAGAAAAAGCATAAGGGTTTGATTTAGCATCAGGAAATAAAACTAAACTGGTTGCCCCACGATTTTCTCCTTGACGAATTGCCGCAGCCGCGTCAAAGATAGGTTTTGATAAATCAAATTGTTTAACAACCTGTCCCCCTTGTTCATCAAAACTGATTAAAAAACGTTCATGGAGGGAACGACTATAAGCACTATTAGGATTATAAAAAACCACCACTTTTTGTCGTCGGGCAGTTTGGGCAAGATAACGGGCTAAACGCTCTGCATTAAGACTATCTTGGGGAATCGTCCGAAAAAATCGGGAATTGTCTTGCGCTAAGGTTTGGGCGGTACTGGTGGGGGAAATAACGACTAAATGGTTGAGATCGTAAGTTGGTAAGGCAGCGCGGGTATTATCGCTGGTATAGTGACCAACAACCCCTAAAATTTCCCCTTGACTCCCCATTTTGCCAGCAATTTCTTTGGCGCGATCAAGATCATTATAATCATCCGCAATGACAACCCGTAACCCATGACCTTTAATCCTGCGATCGCGGTTAATTTCTGTTTGCAGTTGGGCCACACCCCGCAAAATTTCTTTGCCTGAGTCTCCCCCGTCAGAGGGGTTGCCCAAGGGAACGGCGACGGCGATAGTATAAAAGGGAATTTTTTGGGCTTTTAATTGGGCATTATTCCAATAAATGAGGGTTTCTGGATCATTAGGGTCTTTTTGTCGGGCTTTTTCTAACCAGGCGACTCCTTCCTCATAGCGTCTTTGACGATAAGCTTTTACTCCTTCTTGTTTTTCGGGTAAAGCAACGGTTCTGATTAAAATTTCTTCCCCACAACTGAGATCATCTCCTGTGGTGAGGGGACAGGTTTTGGGAATGACTTGACTGACAACCCAAACGCCGAAAATCATCAAAGCGGAGCCAACCCCTACCCAGACTTGGGTGGGGAATTTTTTGTCCTTGGGAGGAGATAGCCTCGGTTTGGGGCGTTTTTTGCAGAATTTTCCGGTGACTGAGAGGGAATGTAAGTCTTCTAGGGCTTCAATGGCTGAATAATAGCGATCGCTGAACATATAGCGTACCATTTTGTTGAGAATCCGTTCTAAGTCGGGATTAACCTCAATCATGGGATGTTCTGGGGAAGAATAACGCCAAATCACATCCCCTGTGTGGGGATCGCTGGGGAGGGTTCTGGGATGTAACCCTGTCAAGGCTTGAATCCCAATCATGCCCAAGGCGTAAAGATCGCTATTTAATTGGGGTTTCCCGCTTTGTTGTTCGGCGGCCATATAACCTGGGGTGCCGATTGTTTGGGTAAAGTTGCCTGTCTCAGAAGCGGTGATCGCCATGCTATTAAGTTCTTTGACAGCACCAAAATCGATGAGGAAAATTTTACCGTCTTTTTTCCGTCGTCTCAGGTTTGAGGGTTTGATGTCTCGATGGATAATGTGTTGTTGATGGACAAAGACTAAGATTTCTAGAACATCTTGTAAAAATTTAATGACTTCTGCTTCACTTAAGGGTAATGATCCTGGCCCGACTTCTTCAGAAAGATCGTGGCCTTCAATATATTCTTGAATTAAAAAAAAGTTACCCTCATCAGCAAAATAATCAAAAAGTTCGGGAATTTGGGGGTGTTTTCCCAAGATTGAGAGGGTTTTTCCTTCTCGGATAAATCTTTTCTTGATTTCTTGTAAAACACGCGGATCAGATGACAGGGGTGCAATAATTTCCTTGACAACACGCAGGGGATGGCCCGATTGTCTGATATCTTTTGCTTTATAAGTTTTACCGAATCCGCCTTTTCCAATCTGATCAATAATTTTGTATCGGTTGCGTAGAATATCCCCTGGATTCAAACACATGGCTCTTCCTAGCTGATGAGGTGACGAGGTTATGTTACAGTTAAAGCTGACTCATCATTTTTTTAAATACGGTGTTTAACTAAATCATATTTAAAATATGGGTCTTTGATTTAAGGTAGACAAAGGCTTATTTTTAAGTTTAAGTCGAGTTAATCTGATTTTACCAGACCTTTGTCTGAAAGCTTCTCTCTGATTTTTAAAATACCATTGTCGAAATTATTAACGTTGTTTTTTCTAGGGGTTTACTGTTGTTATCATAAGCCTTGAAAAAAAATAAATAGCTTCGGAGTACCGGAATATTTACTGAAATTTATTTGTTTATCTTCATGGATTTTGTTGACAATGAATTATTCTAAATGCCTCGTTTATATGATAATTCTTTTTAGTTCTGCTTGTCAATCAAAAACTGTCTCTTTTAATAATTCATCAGAAAAACCCGACAAGGATGTTCTGCCCAAACCCAAAATCTCGATTAATATCCAATCTTTAAAAACCCAACCAATTGAAATTAAGATCGAGAATTTGCCGCCACCTTTTGCAAGCAATAGTGCCTCAAAACCTCCTCAAGTGATTCCCATACCTTCTCAACCTATTTTACAGGTTGCTGATGGCTTTAAAATCAATGTATTTGCTGATAATTTAGATCATCCTCGTTGGTTAGCTTTAACCCCCAATGGAGAGGTTTTAGTGACCGAAACTCGTCAGAATCAAATTCGTTTACTCAAGGATATTAATAGGGATGGGGTGGCGGATGATTATCAAACTTTTGCTAAGACAGAAAATGGCTTAGATATTCCTTTTGGAATGGCCTTTACTGACGAATATTTCTTTTTAGGAAATCATAATGCTGTCCGTCGTTATACCTATCAAAAAGGCCAAAAAAAATTACAAGGAAAAGGTGATGTAATTATCAAGCTTCCTGGGGGGGGTTATCGACAACATTGGACAAGAAATATCATAGTTTCACCGGATAACAATAAGTTATATGTTTCTATCGGTTCAAAAACCAATGTTGATGTCGAAAAATTACCTCGCGCTTCGGTACAAATGATGAATTTAGATGGTTCTAATCAAGAAACATTTGCTGCTGGTTTAAGAAATCCTGTGGGGTTAGATTTTCAGCCAATTACTCAGGAACTTTATACCACTGTTAATGAAAGAGATGGGTTAGGAGATGATTTAGTTCCCGACTATTTTACCCGTATTCAAAAAGGAGAATTTTATGGTTGGCCGTTTGCTTATTTAAGTCCTCGATTTTTAGATCCTCGACAACAAATTAATGGTCAAAGTTCTAACCCTGAATTAGCAGCTAAAACCCAAACTCCTGATGTTTTATTTCAATCTCATTCTGCGGCATTAGGCTTAAAATTTTATACAGGTAAAACTTTTCCTAAAAAGTACCAGAATGGGGCATTTGTTGCCTTTAGAGGTTCATGGAATCGTAACCAAGGAACGGGATATAAATTGGTCTTTATTCCCTTTGATGAAAACTCTCGTCCTAGGGGATATTATGAAGATTTTATCACAGGTTTTTTAGAAGATTCTTCTATTCCTTCTACTTGGGGTCGTCCCGTAGGATTATTAGTTTTACCTGATGGTAGTTTATTGTTTACAGAAGAAGCTAATGGGCGAATTTATCGCATTCAATATGAGTAGAAAAAAAATCATAATTGGTTTAACTGACAAGATTTCTTAATCCCTTTACTAATCTTTTAATTCCTTCTGTTGCTATTTCTTTTTGTAATGAACCATAAGCAATGCGTAAATAACAGCCCTCTTTCATGCCAAATGTTCCCCCAGGAAGAACAGCAATTTGATACTTTTCTATTAATTGTTTAACCAATTCAAAATCATTCATTTTTGTCTGAACTTTAACAAAGAAATAAAACGCGCCATCAGCAGGAATAATGGTACAAATATCTTTTAATTTATTCAAAGACTGAATGAAAATTTCTCTAACTTCATTAATTTCTGACAAATATTGATGACAATAAGCTTTACCTACATTTAACGCCCCTAATGCTGCATATTGAGAGATAACAGGAGGACAAATTAAGATAGTATCTTGTATTTTTTTTACTCCATCTAATAAATGTTTAGGCATTACCATATAACCAATACGCCAACTGGCAAACCCATAAGCTTTTGATAAACTATAGAGGGAAATTGTGTGATTTTCACTGCCGATAATTGAAGCAGGAGAAAAATGTTTGACCCCATTATAAGTAAAGTATTCATAAGCTTCATCAGAAATATGATAAATACCTTTTTCTTGACAGAGTTGATTGACTTCTCTTAAGCTTGATTCAGAATAAACGACTCCTGTCGGATTATTAGGAGAAATGGTCACAACTGCGCGAATTTTGGCAGTAATTGCTGCTTCAATTGCTTTCAAATTAAGTTGATAATTGTCATCAGTATTAACCAAAATGGGCTGACAATTAGCCATAGTAATGGCCATTTCATGGTTAAAATAATAGGGAGTATTCAGAATAATTTCATCTCCTGCATTCGTGATGGCTAAAAGTGCATTAATAAAAGCCATATTTCCCCCCGCAGTGACCAAAATAGCATGGTCATCACTGACAATAATTTGATTATCTTCTGCTAATTTATTAACAATACAGTTAATTAAAGAATTAATTCCTTGAACTGACTTATATTGATGATTATGGGAATTACTTAAAAAGTGATTAATTCCTTCAATTGCTGCTGGTGGAGGAGCATAATAAACCACTCCTTGTCCTAAAGAAATCGTTCCTTTATTTTCCCTAATTAGTTGACCAACAATAGGAATTATAGGAGACTGTACCCCATCCATACGGGAAGAAAAATTGTTCATTTGTGGTCATTCAAGTTGTATAATGTCAATATTAATTGTACTTTGATTTGTTCTATTAATATCATGTCAAAAATCTTAAGTTTATTATTTGCTTTTATGCTTCTCAGTTATGGTAATCCCGCTTTAGCAGAAATTGTCAATATTACCTTATTACAATTAAATGATGTCTATGAAATTGAGCCAATTTCTGGGGGAAAAGTCGGGGGACTAGCGCGAGTTGCTACTATTAGAAAAGAACTGATTCAAGCTAATCCTAACACCTATACAATTTTAGCGGGAGATTTTGTAAGTCCCTCCGCTTTAGGAACAGCAAGAATTAATAATCAACCCCTTGCTGGTCAACAAATGATCGCAGTATTAAATGCCATGGGATTAGATTTTGCTACCTTTGGTAATCATGAATTTGATATTAAGTTAGAGCAGTTATTAGAGAGAATTAAAGAGTCAAAATTTACTTGGATTTCTGGTAATGTTTTGACAGCAGAAAAGAAACCTTTTCCTGATGTTCTTCCCTATAAAATCATTACAGTAACTCGAAAGGAAGGAAACCCAGTTAAAATTGGCTTAATTGGTGTAACTCTTGATAGTAACCCAGTGAATTATGTTACTTATAATGATCCCATTGAAACAGCAAAACAACAGGTTTCACAACTTAAAGATAAAGTAGATATTATTGTTGCTATTACTCATCTTTCTTTAGCACAGGATCAAAAATTAGCTGAGACAATACCTGAAATTGATATCATTTTGGGAGGCCATGAACATGAAAATATTCAACAATGGAGAGGCTCAGATTTTACTCCCGTATTCAAAGCAGATGCTAACGCAAAAACCGTTTATATTCATCAATTAAATTATGATACAGATAATGATAAACTTAGCATTAATTCTCAGATAAAACCTGTAACTGATTCTATTATTGAGGAAGAAAAAACCGCAAAAGTTGCCCAAGAATGGCGGGAAAAAGGGTTTAAAGCTTTTCGGGATAATGGATTTGAACCAGAAGAAGTGATCGCCAAAACGACCGTAGAATTAGATGGTTTAGAAAGTAGTGTCCGTAATCATTCTACAGATTTAACTGATTTAATTAGTCAAGCTATGTTAACCACTGTAGAAACGGCTGATTTATCCATATTTAATGGGGGTTCAATTCGTATTGATGATGTACTTCCCCCAGGAAATATTAGTCAATATGATATTATCCGTATCTTACCTTTTGGGGGACAAATTGTATCCGTAGATATGAAAGGAAGTCTCATTAAACAAGTTTTAGAGCAAGGGATTATGAATAAAGGATCAGGGGGATTTTTACAGCATGGGAATGTTACCTTAAATCAAAATACTTGGTATATTAAAGGAGAACCGATCAACTTAGAAAAAATTTATCGAGTAGCGATTACTGATTTTTTAATGACAGGTAAAGAAATCGGGTTAGATTATTTAACTTATGATAATCCCGATGTTAAACTAATTGAAGAAAAAGGAGATATTCGGTTTACATTAATTAATCAATTGAAAAATCACAATGCTCAATAAATTGTCAACATAATCATAATTTTAGGCTCTACCGAACCTGCATAGGCTCAAACCCTTAAGGGTTAAGCTATACAGACAAAACCCGCCTACGCGGGTTCAATTTAGTCTCCGAAGGGAGACTTGGTTTCTATAGTATCAGGCTTCAGTCTGTATGTAGGTGTTGATTTAGCATAAAAAGTTCGGTATAACCAAATTTTATTAGTCATTAATTATGATTTTTGTAGGGGCTTAATATTATTAATTCTCTATGACTTATTTCAATGAGTGAAGTCGGGAACAAGACGAAAAAGTAAGGTTAATAAAGCGGTTGCTACAGCCACAACAATTGGTACAATCAAGGAACGAAAACCCTGTAAGTCAGGAATAGCCTTAACCATCGTAGCTTGTTCAGTTTCTACCTTTTCAAGTCGCTTGTCCATACCGCCCACTTTTTCGGTTAAAGTCGCCTGTCCTACTTTTAAGTCTGTAACGTCTTTTTGAAGGGTGTCTAGTTTGTTCTCAAGGCGTTTCAGAAATTAATGTAGAGGCAAAAGCAATGACTAATACAGATAGTAGCAAAAATATCACTATCAGAGATATTAATAACTCTGGTGTTTTAAACTTAGGAGAAATTATCGGAGATGTGAATAATACTATTAATCAAATTCCTGAAAATAATGATCAGAAAAATGATGAATTAAAAACCTTATTACAAGAATTAATGAAAGCCATTGAAAGCGAAAATGAGCTTGATGATGAGGAGAAAGCAGAGGCAGCAAATAAAGTTAAAACGATTGCTGAAGCGAGTCAAAAACCCGATGATCAAGGGTTACAAAAGAAAGCAACCCGCGCCGTTAATCTATTAGAAACCCTTGCCAAAGGATTAGAACCTGCCACGAAATTAGCTACAGCTTGTAAGATAATATTGCCTCAAATTATTACATTTTTAGGAATAACTCTTTAGATGTCAAACCTAGGGGTTAACGGCCGTTAACCCCTACAACAAGATTTGGTTAGAATATAGTGTAATCCTTCTGAGGTAAATAAATGAAAATTCAGATAACTTAATTATTCAGTTTCTAACATAGCCAACAAACTCATTAACTTGGCTTTAACTGACTCATGAGTGTATTCATCATCGGGATGAGGTAATTGTCCTGGTGATTGAAAATAAGGGCGTTCATTATACAATTGTCCCCACTTAAAATCCACTTGTTTAACCAATTCATATAATAATTCTCGATTCTCTATAATTTTAGTAAGCATCTGACGCAAGGCAAGTTTAGGTGTGTTTAAATACTGACTAACGCCAGCTTCATCAGTCGTTACCCAAGTTTGTAAAATCCTTTGTAATGCCCCCGAAGAATCTTGAAGATTTTGGGCAATAAACTGATTAATTTCTGTTGTCGCTTGTAATAATTTAGGAACAGGGGACTCTCCTTTCAAAAAGTCACCCCCTTCCCGACCGATTACCTCAGCTAAGGAGAATTTTCTGCCCGCCAAGATTTCTTGTTGAATTTCTCGATTTCTTTCTGATTCATTATTAGAATTCATGGTTTTTAAAGTTTCCTTCTCAATTATTTTCTATTTCTAGGATAATCTTTTCTGAAAGATGAGCGACTCAATTTTGATAAAAATTAATCCTGATTACAGCATAAAAAATAGGTAGACTATGATTAGCCTACCTCTAAAAATTTTGTTTAAAAGCTAAGCCGGATAAATCCTTAATCTGCGGTTAGGTTCCTCCCCAAAACTATCAGATTGTAAATGATAATGTTCCACTAATTCATGCTGCATTTTTCGGACTTTAGGCGATCGCGGTAACAACTCCACAGGTTGACCTTTCGGCAGTACAATTTGTTCAACTGCGAGTCTGGCCTCCTCCAAAGCATCCAACTCATCATCATTACCCCCACGGGTAAACAAGCGTAAATCTGCCGTTTCCGGGACTTTCGCCTCATCCATGCCTAACAACCGTTGCAAAGTACGAGTAATTTGGGGGATTGTGTTAGATTTAACCCCATGAATTGGAATTTGGCGCACCTTAGCCATTTGACGTAACTTAGGTTGATTTTTGAGGTGAGAACGCAAAGCGATCACCACATCCGCATTATCAAGATCCTTCGTTAAGACAATCGGTAAATTGAGAATTTCCACCACCTGTTCCAACTGCGATCGCCCGATACCATAGGGATAGATATAGACAGGAAAATCTTCCCCGTTGGGGCCCGGAACCCTTACCTTATCCCCTTTATCCTCCGGTTGACACCAAGACGCTTCTAAAAGACGGTCAAACTCCGAAGCAGAAGTCAGACCCGCGCCTTTTTTTGGGCTAAAAGGGGCCACCGGGGTCATGCGTCCAGAGGTTCGCCAACCGGTTGGCCGTTCCATCGTTTCCATCAGGCCACGACTAGAAGTCCCTTGAGTCGAGAATGTCTTCGGTTGTTCCTGGGTAATTTGCACTTCCCCATTTTCATCAACCGTTCTCATTTGGGGGTTCGGTTCCCCATTTCTCAAAAGAATATCAATAGTATGGGCCACATCTTCATGAACTACCCACCGTTGACGTTCCAGCATTTCAATCGCAATGTCAAAAGTCGGGGGGGCCTTCCGTTCTAACACGGTTTTCTGTGAACCGCGCCGTCGGGCCTCGTCATCTCCCAATGTTACCGCTTGAATACCTCCGACTAAGTCAGAAAGGGTGGGATTTTTCAGCAAATTTTCGATCCGGTTGCCGTGGGCCGTCCCCACTAACTGTACACCCCGTTCCGCAATAGTTCGGGCCGCCAACGCTTCTAATTCTGTGCCAATTTCATCAATGACGATCACTTCAGGCATATGGTTTTCTACGGCCTCGATCATCACCTGATGCTGTAATTCAGGACGGGCCACCTGCATTCGTCGGGCCCGGCCAATGGCAGGGTGAGGAATGTCCCCATCTCCCGCAATTTCGTTAGAGGTGTCAATAATAACCACCCGTTTGTTAAAATCGTCGGCGAGAACCCTGGCAATTTCCCGCAGGGCGGTGGTTTTTCCCACCCCTGGACGACCTAACAGCAAGAGAGATTTTCCGGTTTCCACTAAATCCCGAATCATGCTGATAGTACCAAAGACGGCCCGGCCCATACGACAGGTTAAGCCAATAATATCCCCACTGCGGTTACGAATAGCACTGATACGGTGTAGGGTTCGTTCAATTCCGGCCCGGTTGTCCCCGCTAAAGGTTCCAACGCCTTTGATACAATGTTGTAAGTCTTCCGCAGAAATGGGGGTTTCGCCGAGATAAACCGCCTCATCAGGAAAACGGGCTTCTGGTAATCTTCCCAAGTCCATTACCACTTCAATTAATTGGTCATGTTTGGGATTTTCTCTGACGTGATGACGAATTGCTAAGGGTAGGATATCTAGCAGTTTATCGAGATCGTCGGTAATCTGCATCCGTTGGGATAAAGCGTTTTGGGGTATTGATGGCACTTTTACTAATAGGGGTAGGTCGGATTGATTTAAAAAAGGATTTGTTTTGGGGTCTAACATAATTGGGATGGCTTCGTCAATGGTTAGGGGTTGCCGAGGCGATTTTTTAGTTGTAGGGGCGGGTTTCTGACAAAAATTAATGATTCTAGCAACAGATTAAATAAACCCGCCTTTATAGGAATCTGTTTACACTGGCCCTTGTCGAAGTATTCCCTTCTTTCAACTGCGAAACCAGAGAATAGGCGGTTTCGACGGCTTGCCAGAGTAATTCGGGGGAATTTTCCAGCCAATTGCTTGTGTTTAAGGACATGGCTTGTCTTTCTAATGTTTCTAACAGGGGAGATAATAAACAACGGCCATAACTTCCATAGGCAATGCCGGCCACAGATTGACTGGTGGTTATCCCATCATTTAAAAGACCCAATTCCTTCAATTTTGGGGCTGTATAATGGTTCGTTCCTCCCGCGACTTGGACATATCCTGGTAAGTTAGCTTTCAGGACTTTTTGGCCTAGTTTGATGGTTGCATGGGTAGTTCCTTGGCCTATGTCTCCACTCATGGGACGACCATCTGTTTGCCAAATTAAGGGACAGGGTAAGGGAGAAATCAGTTCATAGAGGGTTTGTAAATAGTTAATTAACCCTTCACCGTCGGGACAACTAATGGCAATGAGTTTTAATTGAGAAACCCAAGGGAATAATTGTTGCCACAGTTGACTAAATTCTCTTTCTCGGCCTACTTTGGTGTGGATTTCAATGGCATCTATACCCATGGTTTCAATCAGGGACGCGATCGCCGTTGGAGTAATAATATGCGATCGCGTGTCGATCAGCTTGAGGGGACAGATTGGTAAACAACGACCACATCCATAACATCGTCGATCAATCACCCCTTCTTGAGTAATGGCCTGGGCCGGACAGATAGACTCACAGGGCCGGGGACAGTCGGGAGGACAGCTTTCAGGGTTAAAATAGGCTTTGCGAAAGTGGGGATCTTCCCCATCGTTTAAACTGACCATTAACCAGGGTTTATTTATCCCTGGAAACCCCTTGTTTTGAGCAATTTTTCCCCACTGACTAGCCATGTTTATCCCATCTTGGGCAGCAGTAATGACTGCTGGATCGGCGGCCACATCAATGCAGTCTGCACCCGCTAAGGTATAAACAAAGGCCAAACTACGGATGGCTGGCAAGTCTTGGAAACTCGCGCCACAGATCAGCTTAAACCATTGTCCTGCTTTGAGTGACTGCAAGGGAGATAATATATTGCTCACCCCTCTATGCTAATGGTTTCTGTCCCAATTGTGGGGATTTGTTTCTCATGGTTGGTTTATTTTCTTTTTTGCTTAAACATCATTTATGTAGTATATCATAAAACATAAATATTTCTTGGGATTTTTGCTTAAGATCATTCTGGTTGAAATTGTCAATAAGGACAGACCTAAAACTGTCAGTCATTTCTCCCAACTCTACAAAGATTAGGTATATTAAATGAATTGATCGTAAACTATATAAAGCTACGATGATGAAATCCAACTTATTAAGAACAGTTGCCACCCTTGCAGCAACGGCAATTGCAAGTCCTTTTCTGGTAAACTCCTCTACACAGGCAAGAAGTGCAAGTACCAGTTTTGTCTGTGATACTTGGCAGGGTGTCCCTGCTACTGTCGCTGTCACACCGAATAAAGATGATGTCCCTGTGTTACTATGGGGGTCTCAACATTTTAGCGACTCTGGTTATGATCCCCGCACCCGTTGTCAGTTAGTCTCTAATCGTTTTCAATATTTTTATGAGAGTGGGCAATTAAACTATATTACCACTGGACTGATGAACCGGATGCCTGTGGTTTGTGTGACGGATACCTATGGTGGTAGTTGTAATGGATTATTATTTACCTTGAAACCAGGCAGTAACCCTAGCCAAATATTACAAGAGTTAATGGCGGTACGCTTCAGGGAAAAAGGCCCCTTAAATGAAACTTTAGGCCGAGTTTACATCAATTTTCAGGACTATTTAAACAAGGCAAAAACCTCTAATCAAAAATTCGATCCTGAAAATGCTAGACTAATGGGCGATCGCTAGTTATTTACTGCATGAGTCACCGTTTCTCTGGGTACTTGCTGCCTATATTGGGGACAATCGCTATGATGGAAACTGTCCCCATACCCGTTGTCATGGCCTTACCAGCGACTCAAATAAGTCGGGTTGCTAAGGAAATTACGGTCTTAATTGAAGGGCCAGGAAACAACGGCACTGGGGTTATTATTAATAAAAGGGGTAATGCCTACACTCTCTTAACAGCAGGCCATGTGGTTGCTTCTATCCACTCAGGGGAAGAAGCTTATGCCTTAACTCAAGATGGACAGCGACACCAGATAAACACCCGTAATATTTCAATTATCTTAGGGGTAGATCTCGCAATAGTTGAGTTTGTCAGCAACCGTAACTATTCTACGGCAAAATTAGGCAATGGGGAGCGTCTTCTTGAAGGGATGACGGTTTATGTGGCGGGGTTTCCCTTACCTACTGCTGCCATTGACCGGTCTATTTATACTTTTGTTCCTGGAAAGGTAACATCCGCTTCATCTCAGGGGTTAAAGGATGGATATGGGCTAATTTATAACAATAATACCTTACCAGGGATGAGTGGGGGGCCGGTATTGAATGAGCAGGGGGAAGTGGTTGCTATTCATGGTAGGGCTGATACTGCCCAAACCCAAGCAACAGGTTACGATAATATTTATGTTAAAACGGGGCTTAATTTGGGGATTCCTTTAAGTCAGGCTATCTTAGGACAAATTCAACCTACTACCCCGACGCAAACGGCTTTACAACACCCCCCGGAGATTATTATAGACCCCGTGCCTAATTATAGGGTTCCTGTGTCTTCTAGCCTAGTTTCTCAGGCCACTGGGGTTGATTATACCTCGTTACGAGATTTATTGAAAGCCCGTCAATGGGAAAAGGCAGATGCAAGAACTTATGATTTAATAGTAATGGCAGGGGATAGGGATCATTCTGGGGGAATTACAAGTACAGAATTAGAAGATATTGCTTGTGAAGATTTACAAACAATTGATCGACTTTGGTTAGAATATTCTCAAGGAAAATTTGGGTTTAGTGTGCAAAAACGCATCTATGAAACCGTGGGAAATTTTGCTCAAGTTGATGTGAATGCTTATCGTCAATTTGCCCAAATAGTAGGGTGGAAAAAAGCAAGTAATGATAATGGGGGTTATTATTTATATGATGAGCTTAATTTCTCTTTAAATGCGCCATCAGGTCATTTACCGCGTTGGAGTTGGGGGTTAAATATTGCGGTGGTTTATAGTCGAATGTCTTATTTAACTGAGAGATTAAATGAATGTAAGTTGTGAGGAAAGGGAATAGCTTAGTTTGTCGTAAAGACTTTATATAGACAATATAACCGACTGGGGACTAACTCAAATACAAACCAATTATCAAAACAAAACTATCACTAAACTAGACATATTTCATTACACCTATGCAGTCTTACATCACCCTGAATATCGCCAAAAATACGAACTTAACCTTAAACGAGACTTTCCCAGACTTCCCTTATATGACAACTTTTTTCAATGGGTAAACTGGGGACAAAAACTGATGGAATTACATATTAACTATGAAACCATCAACCCTTATCCCCTCAACCGTATTGATATCCCTCCTGTAGAGACGTTTCATGAAACGTCTCTACAAACTACAAAATACCCCAAAACCCAAACTAAAAGCAGATAAAACCCAAGGAAAAATCATCATTGATGAGGTGACAATATTAGAAGGAATACCCCCCATTGCTTGGGAATACAAATTAGGGAACCGTTGCGCTTTAGAATGGGTATTAGATCAATATAAAGAAAAGAAACCCAAAGATAAAACCATTGCTGAAAAATTCAATAATTATCGATTTGCAGATTATAAAGAACAAGTAATTGACTTATTACATAAAGTATGTAATGTTAGTGTTGAAACAATGAAGATTATTAAAGAAATGGAGAACTATTCCAAATACGAGTAATATTGTAAGAATCAAAAGCTAAATCTTTACTTAAAATAGGAACCTCCTCCATTATATTACGCACTGTATCGCTAAGTCGTAAATCGCCCGAAAAAAACCAAATTAAACTATGAGTGTCTAACAAAAATCTCATTTACATATAGTCCTTAAAATCTTCAAATCGATGGTTTTCATAATCCTAATCTAACATAATCTAAAGATAATCCTATCCTAAAAAATCCTGTTAATCCCATTATCCTTAAAAGCCTGATCCATTTGTTGTCCCAAGCAGCTAACATATAAATACATCTCCCGTTGCTCCTCTTGTCATTGACTGAAATGAAAGATAGCCTTTGTTCATTGACCAAGTAACCATGTGGAAAACTCGCCAACCCAACAACCCAGAACAACAAATTAAGCAACTTAATGATGCCCTCATCCAAGCCACCTTAAAAGAAAAAGCAACGCGATCGCAACAACTACTAAGAGTGCGACCCCTAGAAAGTCTCATGTTAGCGATCCAAACTATGGGAGAAAACTTAAACAAACTCCCTCAAAAATTATTACCCACAGTACAAGCAAGCTTAAGAATAGCAATGGAGGAGGCCAGAGAGCAAAATTGTTTATCTGGTCATCAAGGAAAAATCTCCGCAGTAGCTATCAGTCCCGATGGCAATTCTATCATTAGTGGCAGTTGGGATGGAACAATCAGACTCTGGAACCGTCAGGGACAAACAGTTAAATGCTTTCATGGCCATGAAGCAGAAGTAACCGCCCTGGCCTTTAGCCATGACGGAAAATATATAATTAGTGGTAGTCGAGATCGCACCCTGAGAATTTGGGATCACCAAGGAAACCTGATCACTCCCCCCATAGAAGGCCATGACGCAGAAGTAACCGCGATCGCAGTTAGTCCCCAAGGAGATTATCTTGTGAGTGGTAGTAGCGATCGCAGCTTACAATTATGGAACTATCAAGGAGAAGCGATCACCCCTCCCTTGAATGGCCATGATGCAGAAATAACCAGCATTGTAGTCAGTCCCGACGGAGATATAATAATTAGTAGCAGTTGGGATAAAACCCTGAGACTGTGGAACCGACAAGGAAAAGAAATTATTCCCCCTATTGCGGCCCATCAAGAACGCATCGATGCAGTAGCCTTTAGTCCTGATGGTCAATATTTTGTCAGTGGTAGTTGGGACAAAACCCTAAAACTGTGGAACCTGCAAGGACAACAAATCAATGCAGCTATAGAAGGACATGAAGATTATGTCTTAGACGTGGCCATTAGTCCTGATGGAGAGATGATCGCCAGTGGAAGCAGCGATCGCACGATTCGCCTTTGGAACCGTCACGGACAACTGATTTGTTCCCCATTGCTTGGTCATCAAAGTGCTGTGCGTTCCCTGGCCTTCAGTCCCGACGGTAAAACCCTGATTAGTGGGAGTAGCGACCAAACCCTGCGTTTCTGGGATATCCAAGGCCAAAACCTGATCCAAGCAACAGAAAGCAACTATCAAGCGGTTTGGTCAATGGCCATGAGTCCTGACGGCCAAATCTTAGTCAGTAATTGGGGTAATGGGTTCATCCGTCTTTGGAACCCTCAAGGAAAGCCCCTCAGTGACCCGATAAAAGCCCATCATGGGGATGTAACTTGTATTGCCTTTAGTCCCCTAGGAGACAGCTTTGTCACGGGAAGTTGGGATGAAACCATCCGTCTTTGGAACCCCCAAGGAAACCCCCTCAGTGACCCCATAAAAGCCCATGATGGGGATGTTAGCTGTTTGGTTTATAGTCCCCAAGGTGACTATATCGCCAGTGGGGGACGAGATGGCCTGGTTAAACTGTGGAACCCTCAAGGGGAATTATGTCATAACTGTATGATGGGGGAAGAAGTGACAGGGGTGGTGTTTACTCCTGATGGCAAAACCTTGATTAGTAGTGATGCAAGGGGCAATATTTGGCGATGGAAACAAGGAGAGCAATGGTTAGGACAGTCATTTTTGAGTGAGCAAGGCGGGGTTAAGGGGATTACAATTAGTCCTGATGGTGCAATTTTAGTCAGTGGGGGTACAGATGGAACCCTCTGTTTATGGACGCTTCAAGGACAACAACTCCAGTCTATTACCAGTCATGATCATGCTGTTAATGAGGTGGTATTTAGTCCTGATGGTCAATTATTAGTCAGTGGTGGTGCAGATGGTAACGTGCGCTTATGGACAACAGAGGGTGAACCCCTAACCTATCCTCAACCCAACCGAGAGGGGGAAGTGACTTGTTTGATGTTTAGTCCTGATGGTAAATATTTGATCAGTGCTTATTTAGATGGGAAGATTAGAATCGCGGTAGGAGGTTCTTGGAAAACTTGGTTAAAAATTTGTTGCGATCGCCTACAATTTCACCCCAGTATACAACAACCCCGAAGCGAGATTGAACAACAAGCCTCTCTCACCTGTCAGCAGTATTTAGAACAAATAAAGGGGTTAAATAAACCTCAGCAACGGTTACAAACAGCCCCCAAAAAAATAACCCGTCAACCTCGTCCCTCATCAGGGATAAAAATGAGTTCTGTCTTGTTAGGATTTTTGGCTACTTTTTTGATGTTAGGGGTACTGGGCATTACCTTACAATCCCCTTATATTTCTAGTTTATGCAAAATTTTTAATAATTGTGCGAAAGATAAAGAGTTTGAGGCAATTTATAACCAAGCTTTAAATCTAGGGGAAAAAACCATTTTAGACAGGGAAAATGCCAAAGATATCGCCGAATTAAAACAGCACCGTGATCACTTATTAAGGGCTATTAATCAACTCAGTAAGATTCCCCATAATCTTGCTATTTATCCCCAGTCTCAAAAAGCTTCAACCCGCTTTCAAAAACAATTAAATCAACTTGATCAAACCCTTTACCAAGAACAACAAGCTCAGGAACAATTTACAAAAGCATCTCAATTAGCATTAGAAGCTGAGCAACTCATGCAAAATGCTAACACAATGGAAGAATATCAACAAGTAAAACAACAATGGGAAGAAATAGAAAAGCAACTTACGGCCATTTCTTCGGGGGTTTATTTAGGTTCCCAATTACAGGAAAAACTTAAATCTACTAATATTGCTCTTGAAACCGTGAATAACAAAATTAAACAATTAAATGAGCAAATACTTCAAAAACAAAAAGCTGAACAACAATTCAACACAGCAACCCAACTGATTGAAGAAGCAAACCTTCAAACAGAAATAGCGAAAACTATTGCTGAATATAGCCTAGCTCAACGTCAGTGGGAAAAAGCTAGAGAACAACTTAAGCTTATCGATTCTGATGTAGTTTTTCGCCCCCAAATTGAAGCGCAACTATTACAATCTAGCGCAAAAATCCAAGAAATTCAAGCCAAAATTAAACAATTAAGCATTAGTTATCAACCTTCACCTCAACCGCAAACTCCTCCTAGTCCAGAAAGTCCTAAACCGACGACAAAACCAACGACTAACCCTAGCAATAATCTTGAAAACTCTTCTCAACCTGTGACGGTTCCTTCTCCTCCTCCTGGCCCTCCTTTATGGTAGAGTAAGTTAGAAGTTTAATTATTACTTATTACTTAATTTAGTCAACTGACTTAAATTATTTTTTAGCCAAAAAGCATCTTTTTTTCGATCTGTTTGTAATTCTAACATACGAATTCCCGTCGATGGCAAAGGATTCAATAAAGCCTTTAATTGCTGCCAATTTTTAAGCAAAATATGTTCAATCTTATAGGTTTGACAAAGTTGATAAAAATCTATGTTTTGAGGCGTTGTAAAATAATCTTCAAATAAGGCCTCATCTTGAGAAATTGGTAACATTTCAAAAATCCCACCCCCATTATTATTAACCAAAATAATTGTTAAATGTCCTTGAAATTTCTGACTAATTAAAAAGCCATTTGTATCATGTAAAAGAGCTAAATCTCCTGTAATCAAAATACTACTTTTAGCATGATGAGCGATTCCTAAAGCAGTTGATAAAGTGCCATCAATACCATTAGCACCTCGACTAAAATAAGGCATGATTTGATGATCATTTGGCATCCAAAAAAATTCCGCATATCGCACTGACATACTATTAGCAATAAACAAGGGTGTCTCTTCAGGTAAAACCTGAGAAACTAACCACATAATCTTACTTTCTGATAATTCATTCATCTTCTCAAAAGTTACTTTTATCTCTTGGCTAATATCTTTATTAGCTGATTCCCACTGCGTTAAATAAGATAAATTATTTCTAGTATTATCTTCAAAAAATTCTAAGTTTAAATCTTCAACAGCAACCCGAATATAATGGGTTTTATGATGAAGAGGATCAATATTTTCGGGACGACTATCAATCACCCAATATTGGGGCTGAATTTTTTCTAACCAGCTTCTTAATTCTTTACTGGTAGGCAATTCTCCAACTTGAATAATTACATCAGGAACTAAATTTTCTGCTAATTCAGCATTCCGTAAAATCAGGTCATAGGTAGTAATTAAATGAGGATTAATCTTAGCATAATTTCTCAGGGGTGATAAAGCTTCTGCTAATACAGGATAATGTAAAATTTTGGAGAGTTTAGCAATTTGTTGGCAATAAAAATTAGGATTAATAGAACTAGCAACTCCTGCAATAATAAGTCCTTTAGGAAAGGATAACCATTTTGATAAATAATTATTAATAAAAAAAACACCGTTTAACTTGTGATTTCCTAATTCAATATTTGAAAAAAAATCTTTAAAATTAACCTGAGAAAGTATCCCCTCTATTTCTGGTTTAATAATCGGTGCTAAAGGTTCACGAAATGGGCAGTTTAGATGCACAACACCCCCAAAAGGAAATAGACAACTATCCCAAGCAGTCACTATATTTTGTCTAAGATAACGTAACATTTCTATCTCAAAAGATGGCAAGGACAATTCCGTGTAAAAATTACAATAATTACCATATAATTTAACTTGATCAATAGTTTGTCCTGCATGACAATTTCGTAATTCTGGGGGACGATCTGCTGTTAAGATTAACAGAGGAACCCTACTTTCTTTAGCTTCAATCACAGCAGGATAAAAATTTGCTCCAGCCGTCCCAGAAGTACAAATTAAAGCGACAGGAATCTGAGAACGTTTCGCAATTCCCAAGGCAAAAAAACCAGCCGATCTCTCATCTAAAATAGGGATAGCTTCAATGTTAGGATGATTAGCAAAAGCAACGGTTAAAGGAGTAGACCGAGAACCAGGACAAACCACAGCAGTATTCAACCCTAAACGGGCTAAATTTTCAACTAAAATAGAACACCATAACGTATTAATATTCCGAAAATCAAGCTGCATTCTTTCAGTTTTATCCTAACAATATACCATTATATAACGTCTATGTTAATATTTACAAATTAGCTCTGTCATTGTTGTTAAAAGAGTCCACTCGGAGTAACAATTTTAACATAAGAAAATGATCACTTTTCCTGAACATATTGCTTAAGCACTCTACCAGGACTAATAAAAGAAATCCCCTGAGCCGAGGCCGTACTAATCATTACTGCTTCGATGATAGGTTCAGATACCCTGTTTTGCGCCACCCATTCAACGATAAAATTTGCCCCTGAACCACCAGTAACATCATTTCCAGCAATAAAAACCTCTGTAGATGCCAAAGACTTCAATTCCACAGGATTCTCTAGATACTGCTTAATTAATTGACCATTAGTGTCGTAATAACTTATCGCTTTAATAATAATGGGGTTAAGCCGATCTGTATTGCGAATACTGAGAGTAGCGGCTAAATTGATGACATTATCCTGACGATTGATGTGATAGATATGGGAGTAGATAGGGACATAAATAGTTTGCCCCTGGATAATTTTGATTTTATCTACCGTGACGGCTTTAAGTTGGGCGGTAGGATTTGTCGGAGCTTGCGGCCTAGGGGATAGAGGTTGGGGTGAGCAGGATGTCAAAATAATGATGGCGATCGCCCAATTCACTAAAAAATGCCATTGTTTCTCAAAGGTCAAAACTTTTTTCTTCATTTTTACGCTACATTATGCTTAAATGATCCCGTTGAATTTGCGTCATTAACAAAAATTAGGCATAATCATCATCGGGAACATTGAAAACCTGTGTGGATGATGAGGAACTGAGACTTATGGAGTCTCTAACATTATGGATCACTCAACCAATCAATCGGCTCCAACCTCTAAGCTAGACTTTCTACAGAAGATTTACCTCTCAGCCGGTCAAATCTCTTGGCAGATGTGGGCTATCGGTCTAATTCTTGTATCGGGAACTGTGGGCTTTACCGCCACATCAATGTTGCTAAAACTGCCAAAATCTCCCCAATGTGTACGAATATTTTGGCCGATCGCCTCAGCCTCCATGCGGATTTATTGCGCTCAAATGGAAGCAGAGCAAGGGACGGTAGATAGTTACCTGAGAGCCATTAATTTAGTTGAGGCTTTACCGGAAGATCATCCCCTACGCAAAGAAATTAACCGCAATGTCGAAGAATGGGCCGTGGCCATTCTAGATATGGCTGAAGAAGAATTTCAAAAAGGAAAACTAGAAGCTGCCATCAAAACTGCCCGTCGTATACCCGATTACGTTCAAGTGTATCAGGTGGTAGAGGAACGAATCGAAAAGTGGCGCAGCGTTTGGCGTGAGGGAGAAGATATTTTTGCTCAAGTGGAAAAGGAACTGCGGGAGTCTAATTGGAATCTGGCCTTTAGAGAAGCCGTAAAACTCCTCAGCTTGTCGAATAAATACTGGGCCAGCACCAAATATGATGAAACGGTGAAACAGATCCAATTAGCCCAAGAAGATAGCAGTCAACTCGATAGTGCTTATCAAATTTTACGTCGGGGAGGACTCGATAATTGGTTAAAGGCGATCGCTGATGCCGAAAAAATTCCTCAAACAAGTTACGCTCATCAAGAAGCTCAAAAGTTGATCGCAAGTGCCAAAGAGAAAATAGTCGATTATGTAGATGAATTAATTGATGATCGCCGTTGGGACACCCTGTCAGATGTGGTTAACCGTCTCCCTGATAGCCTCCCCTTACAAGAGGAAATCAGTGACTGGAAAATCTTTGCCAGTGCAGGAATGGACGCGCAAACCGGAACCACAGACAGTTTACAAGTGGCCATTACGGCGGTTCAAGAAATTAAGGCAGATCGTCCCCTCCATCAAAAAGCCCAAGATTTGATCGGCCGTTGGAAACTGGAAATTGAAGATGTGGCCCATCTCCAAGAAGCCCGAAATTTAGCCACAGGGGGCAGTATTGATGATCTTAATGCGGCGATCGCCTCGGCGGAGTTAATTCCATCCAATAACCCCCGCTATCAAGAAGCTCGTCAGGAAATTGGACAATGGACAAATACCATTCAACTGACGGAAGACCAACCCATTTTAGATCAGGCGCGAGATTTAGCCAGGGGGGGTGATGTTTCTGAATTACGACAAGCCATTAACCAAGCCCAATTAATTGGGCCCAACCGCGCTCTTTCGGGTGAAGCGCAAGAAGATATTCAACGTTGGCGGGCTAGTATTCAACGTCAAGAAGATCAACCAATTCTTGATCAGGCTAACTCCTTGGGTAACGTGGGAGAGTATGACGCAGCTATTCAAGCGGCGCAACGAATTAACCGAGGCCGGGTACTTTATACGGAAGCTCAAACTAAGATCGACCAATGGCGCAAAGAAACTCGCGCTCAACGAGATCTCCAAGAAGCCTATTTGATCGCCCAAGGAAAAACCCCTCAAGCCTTGGTGTCAGCCATTTCTGTGGTGCGGAAAATTCCCTCTTCAACGGATGTGAGTTCTCAAGGACAACAGGCCCTTAACCGTTGGAGTTATCAACTATTATCTATGGCCCAAGACATGGCAAATCGTTCTTTATTACTACAGGCGATTGATTTGGCTAAAATGATTCCTGGGGATAGTGCAGCCTATAGTTCGGCCCAAGCTCAGCTTGAGATTTGGAAGAAACTATTACAACCCCCTAGCCCACCGTCAATTCACCCATCTCCTTCTAGTGAGGTTAACCCACTGATGGAAACCAATTATGCTGAGCCAAGAAGCAATTAATATCCTTTCCCCAAAGTCAAAAGTCAGCAGTGCTATAGATGTCTCTTTTTGATGCTTTTTATCCCATTGGGGCGATCGCTGTTACTCCCCAAGGTGTTCAGTTGTTACAGCCCCTTTGTCAACCAATGGGGGCTACTCTTTATGGCCCTGATTCCTTGGCTTTAAATGATCAGACGATTTTCGCGTATCAAGGTTCCCTGAAAGATCATATTGCTGCAATTTGGTCAGAAAACCGCGCTTTGATCTTTTGTTTGGCAACGGGGGCGGTTGTTCGTTTGATTGCCCCTTTATTGCAGGATAAAGCCTCTGATCCGGCAATTATTGTCATTGATCCTCAAGGTCAATATGTGATTAGTTTATCTGGTGGCCATCAGGGAGGGGCTGATTCCTTAACTCAATTAATTGCCCAACAACTCAATGCAACCCCCATTATTACAGGAGCATCTCACAGTTTAAGTTTGCCTGGTATTGATATTCTAGGGCTACCTTTTGGCTGGCGTAAAGGGCCAGGAGATTGGACAGGGGTCAGTCATGCTATTGCCTGTCAAAAAAAGGTTCAGGTGATACAAGAAGGGGGTTCTACCTTATGGCAAGACCATTTACCTCAAAATCATCCTTTCTATTTCGGGCTCCCTGAAATTGATGAAAATATTGCCCCAGAAGCTCGGATTTGGATCAGTCCAACTAAACGCCGTTTTGCTGATGAGTCGGCTCTGGCCAAGGTGCAATGGTATCCCCGTGTCTTATGGGTGGGTATTGGGTGCATTCGGGGAACTTCTCAACAATTGATTGAAACAGCTATTGATGAGGTTTGTCAAAGCTATCATTTAGCGACAGAAGCGATCGCCGCACTTGCCACGATTGATCTTAAAGCAGATGAGGTGGGAATTGTTCAATATTGTCAGGATAAAGAATTACCTTTATTGACCTATCCTGCTGATGTTTTAAACAGTGTCAATGTTCCTAACCCTTCGGATATTGTTAAGCAAGAAGTGGGGACTGCTAGTGTGGCAGAAGCTTCTGCTATTTATGGGGCTAATTCTTGGTTAAATAATCATAATTCTTCTCTTATTGTTCCGAAACAAATCATTAAATCTGATAATGAAGCTGTTACCATTGCCATTGCTCAAAGCAGTTTAGAATATACGGGAAGAAAGGGACAATTATATTTAGTAGGAATGGGGCCAGGGAGTTTAGATCAAATTACTCCTGCTGCTAAAACTGCCATTACCCAAGCAGATGCGATTATTGGTTATTCTTTGTATGTAGACTTAATTAAATCCTTACAAAGATCAGGGCAAATTGTTGAATCTTTACCCATTACCCAAGAAAGAAAACGCGCCCAACGAGCCATAGAATTAGCAAGATGGGGGTTAACAGTTACCGTAATTTCATCAGGAGATTGTGGTATTTATGGAATGGCAGGATTAGTCTTAGAAGAGTTACAAATTCAAGGATGGGATGGTAAGAATCCTAGTATTGAAGTGTTTCCTGGAATTACTGCCTTACAAGCAGCAGCAGCTAGGGTAGGAACTCCTTTGATGCACGATTTTTGTGCCATTAGTTTAAGTGATTTATTAACGCCTTGGGAAGTCATAGAAAAGCGATTGGAAGCAGCAGCAAAGGCGGATTTTGTTACCGCTATTTATAATCCGCGATCGCAAACTAGAACCCAACAAATTATTACTACTCAAACTATCTTTTTAAACTATCGTGATCCCCAAACTCCCGTAGCTTTAGTTCGTTGTGCTTATCGTCAAGATGAAGAAATTACCTTGACTAATTTAGCAGAAATGTTGAATTATTCTATTGATATGTTAACTACTGTTTTGATTGGAAATAGTAGCACTCTTCATTATCAAAATTGGATGATTACACCAAGGGGATATTTAAGCTAATCCGTTTTTTACTCATATCGTTTCAACACTAAGCATACAGTATGATTGCTAATTCTGATAACCTTAATCTAACACCTGATGAATATCTTTCCTTTGAAGAAAAAAGCGATATTAAACACGAATATCGACAAGGAGAAATCTATGCAATGGCAGGTGCAAGTAATAATCATGTTTTAATTACTGTCAATATGGCAACCCTTTTAAGAAATCATTTACGGGGAAAAGGATGTTTAACGTATATTTCTGATACAAAGGTCAGAATTGACCCTCTGAATACTTATTATTATCCTGATATTACAGTCAGTTGTGATGAAAGAGATCGAAATTTAACCCAATATATCTGTTATCCTTGTTTAATTATTGAAGTTTTATCTGACAGTACAGAAGCCTTTGATAGAGGAGATAAATTTGCAGATTATCGTCAATTACAATCTTTACAAGAATATGTTTTAATTAGTCAAAAAACCAAACGAATTGACACTTTTTTAATAAATGAACAGGGACAATGGATGTTATCCTCTCATGATGAAAATGATCCCTTGATTTTAAAGACTATTAACTTTTCGTGCTTAGTTTCAGAAATTTATGAAGATATTACCTTTCAGTCTGTTTCCTGAACTTTAAGCAAATGGTAGAACAAAATAAATCCGCAAAAATTTGTAGGGACGGGTTGTTAAAAGCAGCTTATAGTTTCCACAAATAAGTTGAATAAACCCGCCATACCTAATGATTTTATAGGGAATCAAACTTTAGTTGCACGATTCACCGTTTGTTCAAGATCACGAACCTTTTTACCTCGCCATAAAAAACGAATTGGAGTTCCAGGAAAGCCAATTTGTTGACGAAATTGACCCTCAATATAGCGTCGATAATTATCATTAAAACGCTTCGGATCATTAACAAATAAAGCAATAGTTGGGGGTTGACTAGAAACCTGGGTTCCATAATAAATTTTACCCTGTTTTCCCTGTCTTGTCGTAGGGGGAGAATGCCATTTAGCAGCTTCTTGTAAGACTTCATTAATTACAGAAGTGGTCACACGGCGACGATGTTCTGTAACCGCAGTATCAACACAATTGAAAATTTTCTCAACCCGTTGTCCTGTCATCGCACTCACAAAAATCATCTCGGCCCATTCCATAAAATAAAGACGAGACAAAACCGTTTTTTGATAATCATAAATGGTGTAAGAATCTTTATCTACTGCATCCCATTTATTGATAACAATAATTGCCGCCCTTCCCTCATCAATAACCCTATCAGCTAATTTAAGATCTTGCTCAGTTACTCCATCAATAGCATCAATTACTAATAACACCACATCTGACCGACGAATGGCTTTAAATGCTCGATTAATACTGAAAAATTCTGCCCCGTACTCCACATTTTTCTTGCGCCTAATTCCGGCAGTATCAATCAATCGATAGGTTTTTTCACCCCGTTCAACCACCGTATCAATAGCATCCCTAGTTGTCCCAGAAATGGGGCTAACAATGGCTCTATTTTCTCCTAAAAAGGCATTCAAAAGGCTCGATTTGCCCACATTAGGACGACCAATAATCGCCACATTAATTTCCTCATAATCTGGGAGTTCTTCAGGAGAGGGTAAATGGGTAATTAATTCATCTAAAAGTTCCCCTGTTCCGTTACCATGAATGCCGGAAACTGCATAAGGTTCCCCTAACCCTAATTCCCAAAATTGTGCCGCTTGGATTAATCCTTGTTCGGGAGATTCACATTTATTTACTGCTAATAATACAGGAACTTTTTGCTGCCGTAACCAGTCCGTAATTTCGTAATCTCCAGCAGTGGGCCCAGTCTGTCCGTCTACAACAAAAATAGCGGCACTAGCTTCATTTAATGCGGCCATGGCCTGTTCCCGAATCAGGGGGAGAAACTCTGTATCATCATCAAAGACTAATCCCCCTGTGTCTACTACTTGGAAGTCTCGATCGCCCCAAAATGCCGGCCGATAAGTGCGATCGCGGGTGATTCCTGGTTCATCATGGACGATCGCCTGTTGGTCTTTAGCTAAACGGTTAACCAAAGTCGATTTACCGACGTTGGGCCGCCCAATAATGGCAACAATAGGTAATGGCATAAGATTTAACTCTATATAAGTTTGAAGAGAGATAATTTTGCTTGATCTTCTATCATAACGATTTTTTTTGATAATGGTTTCATTGATCCCTGACCTGGAAGTGATCCCGAAATATTTGTTAAGTTTTATAATTTATTCAGTTTTCTGTAACATTTGCTACAGAATTTCATGTTATATATAGTATTGAGGGTAAAACAAACCACATAAAAAACCACCATAAGCAATCGGAGACTCAGATTATGTCTACTCAACAACAAGCAAGAGCTTTAATGATGCGTCACCACCAAATGATTAAAAATCGTCAGCAGTCGATGTTAGAACGTGCTGCGTCTGAAATTGGTGTGGATGTGGAAAAAGATTATTGGACAACGATTCAAGGAAAACCTCAGTCAAGTTTTCGGACTTCCTATGATCGCTCTGGTGCTACCATGAGTTAGTATTAGTTGTTACCTAAAACTGGGTTTTTGAGTTGTCAATTTTACTAAAATCGAATACATTGCAGTACCAACTATTATAGGGTGTTCTTCATCGGAAGAACACCTGATTTTGAAGTTAGAAATGCTATGATAAATTAAGTCTTTAAAACAAGAGAATATCATGAAACAATTATATGAACAGGATTTTAATAGCTCATGTACTTAAATTAATTTTTCAAAAAGATGCCCCTGATTCTATGAAAGCAAGTTGGTATAGTTCAATCACAGAAAATCGTTTTAGGGTGCAACAAGATTTATTAGCAAATCCTTCTTTTAAAAGTTATTTAGATGAAGCCTTAAGTAAGGCATATAATGATGGAGAAAATTAGCGATTAAAGAAGGACAAAAGGCAAGTTTTGGCATTCGTAAACCCTTAATAAATGAGTATCCCCTTGATTGTCCTTTTACGGTAGAACAGTTATTAGATGAAGATTTTTATGGTAATTGAAGCAATCACCCACCATTATTAAATCTTACTCCATGCGGGCAAAATGTTCTAGCAACATCCGATGGACAAAGATGTAACCACCCCCAACTTTTTGCAGAAAAATGCGCTCATTAGCGTAGTTAAGGAAATGAGGTAAATTAATAGGAATAAAACCTTTAATCCAGAGGATAAGTCGTAAGCTGAAGTGTTGGATAACGGCTATTCCACCTCCGAAAAGTAGCCCTAAAATTAATCCCCAAGTTATTATAGAAGTATTAGATTTTACGCCTGGAGGAAAAAAATTAAGAATAATCAGGCTTAAAATCACCCAACAAACGAATACGATGATAACTGAATTACCAGCCGATCTCCAAATGCCTTGGTTGGGGATAGTTTTTGTCTCTATTTCTGAGCCTTTCAACCCATGAATTAACCCTATAATCAGACCTAAAATTAATCCTAAAACTAAACTAGCAATTATGTTTTGTGCAGTAGGTCCGTCCATACAGGTTAGAAGACACCATGCTGTCGCAAATGGGGATAAAACTACGCTCCAAATCAGTCCTTGTCTTAAGCCCTCAAGGAGATCTTTTCTTGTTTTTTTCCAAGGCCATGTCAAGGTTTCAAACGTTTTTATTTCTGATTTTCCCCATCCGAAATACCCGAATAAAACTAGGCCCCAGGCAAAGGAATTCAATATTAATACATTGAAATGATTGATTTTTTTATTATCTAAATCTAAAGCCCTACCGAAAGACAAGATCAATCCAATAACCACTATCCCCATCAAAATAGTTCCAAATCGGTAAAGTATATTTTGAACATTACTCTGTAACCAAGTCGGCTGCATTTGCTCAATTAAAAAAACAGATTGAGAGACTTGAGACATTCGTTGCGCCAGCCAAGTTAACCATTGTATCGTCCGCTGTTTTGGGTATTTTTGATTAGTTCTCTTACGCTTAAACATTCGCTCAATATAAGCATTGAACAGGTGTTGACGGCGTACTTCTAAAGAGCCTGTTTGAGGTAGTTCTTCTAAGCTTTTGCTGTGATAGGCTAGGGTAATAATATTAAGGGTAAGCGGGGATTTCGCTAGTTCTTGCAGTTCGGTATCTTCGGTTAGTAGGGTCTTGACTGCTTCTAATTGTTCACCAGCACTATCCAAATATTGGTTAACTTGCTCAGGAGTCAAAGAGCGAATATAGATTGCGCCTCGCAATTGCAGACGGTTAGAAAGGATTTCATAATCTGCAATGCGACTACAGACCACCATTTCAGTCTGTCCATACTTTTGCGTAAATTGGTTGATAGCTTCGACACAAGCTTCTCGTCGATTAGCCTTTACCTCGTCTAAACCATCTAGTAACAATATCAGTTGTTGATTTTCAACCCAGTCTTTACCCAGTGCTTTGGGAACTTGGTATTTGCTCGAAAGTTCCTCTACAAGCCAATCCGCTATGGTTTGTTGCTTACTTCCCCAAGAAGATAAATTAAACACCACTGGAATCAGACGACTCAAATCCGTTTCAGCACGAGTAATCAAATTCTGTGCTAGTTTCAGGAGAGTTATGGTTTTCCCTGCCCCTGGTTCCCCCAAAATCAACAGAGTCCGACCTTCTCCTATTTGATGGAAGACATCAGTTGCGTCTGTTCCTGTGGGCAAAATTTGCCTAGACGCTTCTGGCAGTTCCTCGAAGCCACTAAATGGACGTTCTACTGCATCGGTTCGCTTTTCCAAACCGAGTTCAATCATTGCCTTGGTATGCAATGACTTGTTTAAAACCCCTTCAATCCAATATTCTTTGACCTTACTGAGTAAAACAGTCCTCTGGCGGTATTCCACCTGAGTTAAGGATTGCCCTGTATCGGATGTTGGCCCACTAATCAACTCAGATACTTGATATATGAAGTTTTGAGTGACAGTTCCATTATTTTCCTGGATAAACCCCTGAACCTTACCACCAGAGATGTTGACAAAATTATCACTACTCATTTTTTAAGCACCCTTTATTAACTAAAATTTTGAGTGATTGTTCCCGTATTTTGCTGTGTCAAACCCTGAACTGTACCCCCAGAAATTTTAACGTTAAACTTGCCTTCTGCTGCTTCTTGAGGCTTTAATTGTTCCAGTAATTTTTGAGCGGCTTTAATAATTTCTTCGTCTTGATCAGCCCCAACCTCAGTTAATTCGTCTTCTAAGAGAGCTTTCGTTTTTTCGGGTTTCTGTTCGTACTTATCGAGAATAGTTGCTGAATCCGATTTACCTTGGCTCTCAAACTTACGTTTAATCAAAGCTTTCAAACCATTGTAGGCATCTTGAGCCACATCACCAGCCGTTTTTGCCCCACCAGCCACCAATGCCGAAAGAATAATAGAAACAGGGTCCATAAACTCATCCTAAAATTTTTCGATTCTATGCTACATATTTTCTAGCATCAACACAACCGAAGTTTAGGACTTTAAGAAAATGAGCTAAAACTTCCCATTTCCTTGAACCACCTGTTTAAGTGTCGTAAATGTCTCCAAAGAAATCAACCCCCGATGATGACCTTTTTGATTAGAAACCCCTAAAAATAAAGACTCACCATGCTTGGGATAGCGATCAAAACGGGGGGAAGTATTAATATACACTAAAGCACTATCAACTTCATTCGCAAAGTGACGACTTTCTGGATAAGAATCTGTCACCAAACAATCAGCATGACCACTACTATATTGATTCATCCAAGTAATTCCCTCAGATAAGTCATTTACTACCTTAAAAGCAATAATTCTATCTAAATAAGGGGTACTCCATTCCGAAGATTTAGCGGCAATTAAATAATCAGGAAACTCTGCTGATAACTCCGCATCGCCCCGTAATTGAAAGCCCTTTTCTCGTAAAACATTAAACAATCTCACTAAAATTGAGGGGTTTTGAGAAGGACTAATTAACACTTTTTCAATGGCATTTACGGGATCGGGTTCACTAGCATGACTATCTAAGATGACCCACCTTACCATATCTAAATCTACCGTCGGCGACCAATATAAATAACAATTGCCCATGGCTGACTTTAACACCGGGGCCGTGGCCAACTGCGTCACCTGATCTACCAAACTCGGACGGCCATAGGGAATAACCAAACTCAAATATTGATGCTGCGTCACTAAATCTTGAATTGAAGACCCCTGTTCCCCCGAAAGTACCTCTAAACACCCAATGGGGAGTTGAGCCTCTTTAAGAGCCTCTTGCAGAATCTCAGCAATCACCTGATTAGAATGGGTCGATGAACCACATCCCCTTAAAATTAAACTGTTACCCGTTTTTAAGCAAAATCCGGCAGTTATTGCTCCTAATTCGGGAAAGGTTTCGTATACTAAAGCAATCACTCCCAAGGGCATCAATTGGCAATAGGTTCCTGCCGTACTGATCCGATAGGGAGCATTAAACACCTGTTGAATGGGATCGGGGAGATCTGCTAAATAGTCTAGAATCTTCACCGTGTTACTTAACCGTTCTGGGGTTAATTTTAGCCACTCAATCAGGATCTCTGGTACGGCCATTTCTCGACTCATTTCCAAGTCTAGGGTATTAGCTTCGAGAATGGCATCAAACCTCTGACTTAATCCCTTGGCCATGGCTTTAATGCCTTGGCTGCGATCATGACTATCGGTGGTTTCCAGTGCCAGATAAGCATTGTAAGCCCGTTGAACGGATGTTAGCAGCAAGTTGGGAGAGCTTTCTAGGGTCATAGATTTTGTCTTAACGCCGATAGGCTAACCAGAAGATGATTGCTAGGAAGACGACTAATAAGCCAGCCAAGGCAATTCCGATTATGATACTCGGCCCCAAGGATGATTGCAATGCCAAAAGTAACCATCCAATTAACAAAATTACCATCATGCCTGTCATGATGGGTAGGTAGCCATCTCTTAACCCCGGACGGACAACTAACCAACGATAGCCTGTCCAACGCCAAATTCGCTTATAAGGGTAACTTGATGATAGCTGCTCGATCGTTTGACCATTTTCTTCGACGACAAAGATTTGTTGACAGCGATCGCAGCCAAAGGCTTCTGTTAATACAATGGGCAAGAGATGGCCCTGTCGCCGACAAGGACAGGGATACTCTTGATTCAAGTCGATTTTCACAGGCTTTTGAGGTCGCACAAGTGTCAGTTCAGTGGCTCCTAAAATTAGCTCTATACAGTATAGTGTGTCTGCTCTTAACTTGATTAGCTGTTAACTCAATCTAAAATTAAGATTTCACTTAACTTTCTCGAAAATTCCTTAAGCGGGTAACGCGATTCGAACGCGCGACATTCACCTTGGCAAGGTGACGCTCTACCACTGAGCTATACCCGCATCTTTTCTGACCGTCTCTAATTATTTCACAAGTTCAGGGAAATGTCAACTAAAATTTTAAAGATTTCCGGAACGCCTTTGATCTAGCCATTGTTGTAGGATAATGGTGGCGGCGCGGCGATCAACCAGTCCCTTATTGTATCGAGAATATTGTTTTTGAGCTTTTAACTGGGTTTCTGCTTCAACGGAGGTTAAGCGTTCATCAATGTATTCTATGGGTAATTCGAGGGCTTTAGAAATTCTTTGAGCAAATTTTTGCACTTGTTTGGCTTGAAATCCGATGCTACCATCCATAGAATAGGGTAGACCGATGACTAAAAGCTGTGCGTCTCGTTCTTGAATCAATGCTTTTAATTGTTCTATATCGTGAGCAAATGATTGGCGTTCGATAGTGGTTAACCCTGTAGCAATTAACCCTGTCCCATCACATCCGGCCACCCCAATTCTTCTTTTACCCACATCTAATCCTAGGGCAGAAATTCGCTCCATTTTTTGTTTAAAAATAATCCTGTTCATAGATTACTGTATTTTGTTGACATATTAACATTGTTGACGGGGCCAAACTTTAATAGCAATATCAGCTAACTTATTTGCTCTATCTTCAATTGTTTCAAAATTCCAATGCTCAATCTCTCTAAAATAATGATTGAGATAAAGATTACTTCTCTTCAAAAGTTCCAATTTTCTAGAATATGAATTATTATACAATCTAGCATTATCCGCAGTTAAGGTTAGATTGCCCAAGGTATGAATACATTTGCTATGATTTGATGAATAGTTGGCTCCTAATTGTTGTTTCCATTCGTCATTAAGGGTTTGAGGCATAATATGTTCAATCGTCAAAGTTGACAAATCGACAGTTTCTTGACCTTGATCTTGTTCCAATCTTTCTAGAAGAAACTTGGTTCGATCATTTTTAGCACCTTTATAAATAGTTTGAGTTAACAGGTTTTTTTTGAATTCTTCATCAGTTGGCCATCTTTTCTTATTATCAAAATTGTTAAGCGTTTTATATAATCCATCGACAATACTACTAAATTTTGTTTTCTGGATTTCAAGATAGAGATTATTAATAATTCCTCCTAAAATTTGTGTTGATACGCCCGAAAATAGACGACGCACAAAATAAGACTCTAAATAAATCAATATTTTTTCAAAATCTTGCTCTGAAATTTTTTCATTTTCATAATCATTATATATATTTAGCAAAAAAATATGTGATGTTTTAAAATCAAGTCTTAATAGATTATTAAAATATTTTCTAAATTTACTATTTGATTCTTCTTGTTCAGGAAAGTTAAAACGCTGATAATATTTAGAAAACCTAACTATTAATTGAAGTTCTTTTGTTAAATTATTTTGAGGATCATCAAATCTTTTTTTTAGAGATTGGTAAACATTTTTTTGCTGAACAGATTTACCATCTTTGCGTAAGTAGAACCAAAAAGCATTGGTTAATTCTTCAGAATATTTATCACCAACTTGTGTTTTAAATGTATTTTCAAGAGGCAGCCATAGTTTATTATATTGTTCTTCTCGATTATCAATAGGAAGCTTCATAAAGATATAGTTGCGAACCAAATCAGCTTGAGTTAGTTCCTGTCCTTTATTATTCAAACTTTCAAAGATTAAATAAGGGTTATCATTCTCATCAGATGTAATATTAACAATGATGAGTTTTTCAAGAATTATACTTTTTAATTTTTCACAAAAACTGCGGCTTTGTCTTTCAAGTTTTTTTGTAAAATGTTGGTAAGCATCATTTATTTTTCCATTGCTTTTATTGTCTTGTTGCTTGTTATTAATAATATATCGATAGGATTCTCGATCTGTTTGAGTTAGGAGAATTTTAAAAAAATCTTCATTCGTTTTGAATTTATTAATTAAATAAGATTCATGCAGTTCTTCTGCAAGACTATTATTATCTTGGCGTAATTTATCTCGTAAAGTTGCTAATAGAATACTTAAAGTTGTTAAACGCTGTTGTCCATCAATAATTAAAAAAGGTGAAATTCCATCAGCCGTGCCAGAGACTGCTTGTGTTACGATTGGGCCTAAAAAGTAGAATCCTTCAATTTCTCCTTCATAAATACTCATCAAATCATTCCAAAGAGCGTCCCAGTAGTCTTTATTCCAAGAGTAAGGTCTTTGAAAAAGAGGAACTTGAAACTGCTTTGTGCCTTCTAGTAAATTACGAATACTGGTTTCTGATGCTTTCATATTCTAAATAATCTAAATCAATTCACTGTTATTGTTCCCAAAAACTTCTTGAACATAACAAAAGCCTTCAAAAAATCTTTGAATTCTTTTCTCAATAGTCTTCGTTTAAAAGTCAACCAAGTTCTTAGGACGATTTTTAACCATTACTTACCAATATTTCCCTAATCTTTCTCAGTAATTTCTGAAGATTCTAGGGTTGAATTGTTCTCTTTATTCTGAATAGGTTTAGTTGTTTGTTCTGAGAGTTTTAAGGGTGTTTTTTGCCAAGAAAAACGACTGGGAATGGGTGTACGAGGAACTGCTTGTAAACCCTGTAACATCTCTGATAGATGGAGTCCTTCGGGTTTTGCTTCTTTTAATTTATGCCAAACGGAACGAGACATTAACAAATTATGTTCTATGGGTTTTGCACCTAATTTTTCGAGATATTCTTCCCGTTCATGTTGATAATCGGCTGACACTAATTCTAAGCTTGGATTGGGAAATTTTTCCACAATTCTGGCCATCTGAGCCAGTAACTGAGGATAAAGCCAAGTATAAGCTGGATGAACAGTTAATTGAGCTTGATGGGCTTGAGAACCATCTTTCGATAAAGTTAACTTAAAATAGCCAATCGCCGCTTTACGTTGGGGTTCAAAAACATAGCCTTGAGCCACTTCTTTTTGATAAAACCACTGTTGCCATTTTGCACACAACCCCATTAAAAAACGAGTTCTAAAATCTTGGGGATTGCGATCAAAAACTTGACGCAATAATGGGGGCATAGACACACAATCTAACTGATACAATAGATGAGCATCCGCATTACTAACAGGTAATAAATTAGGTAAATCTAAATTATGCTGAGCCAGTTTTTGTAATAATTCTGGTTCTAAAAACCAATAAGTTAATTGGGCTAGAGGTTGAAACCCACCTTGACGGTATAAGGCTAAGGTATTCTTGTCATTAATATTAACTTCTAAAACCCAGGTTCTTGCTTCCCAAATCGTTTCCAAACAGTGACGCAATAATTGGGAACCGATGCCTTTCGGATGGGTCAATAATTCTGGTTGTCCTTCTCCATCAGCTACCATAACCCTTTCGACGCGCCAAGTGCTACGGCCCGTATTAAACGGAGCAATCTGGATAAACCCCCTTAAATTCTTTTCTGGGGAAAGGGTTGGTAATTCGGCCACATAAACCCGAAAATGATCTTGAAAGAGATTCGGAAACCAACTGAGAAACTTCAACAGTCCAAACCAGCGTCTAGCCTGTTGTAATTGTTCTTGAAATGCCACAGAAACCGAGTGCTGTTGGCCATCGGTGGACTCTGTGGTGAGAGCTTCTAACCAATCGAGATCCCGATATTGCACGGGTCGAATCAGGGGCTTAGGATGATTATCAAAAGATGCTGTCATTAATCGCACCGGAGAATGGGTCGCCTGTTGTATATTTTAACCATGTTTGTAGATTTCTTGTCTCAGGGATCTCGAATGCAATAACTAACTCCCTCAAGTCTTAGTCTTTTTTGTAACATTTATTTATAAAGCTTTGTAAACTAGAGATTGGCCCACTTCAATCGTTAGAGACTAATGAGTACCCTAATTCGTGTGGAACGCACCCTTGTAATTGGTCATATCCTATCCATGGCCTTTGGTTTGGCGGGATTATTATTGGTGTTACCCAATCCTGATTTTATTGCTAGTTTGCCTCCCATTGGTAAAACCGCCTTCGCTTGGTCAATGGCCGGGGGCGGTGTCATGTATATGTTGTTAGGAATGGCAGCAGTAACGGTTTATGCTTATCGTACCCTAGGGGTTTGGCACTGGTTAGGATTTATGTTACCTGCCTTGGCCATTTCCCTAAGCAGCGAATTATTGGGAACCAGTACCGGGTTTCCCTTTGGTCACTATCGCTATTTAACAGGACTCGGTTATAAAATTGCGGGATTAGTACCTTTTACCATTCCTTTGTCTTGGTTTTATTTAGGCTTTAGTGCCTATTTAATCGCCCGTGCGGGCTTAAATAACAAATTAACCTCAAATTGGTTAAAAACTCTCGCTGCGATTGTTTTAGGTTCCATTTTCTTAACGGCTTGGGATTTTGTTTTAGATCCCGCCATGAGTCAAACCACCATGCCTTTTTGGGTTTGGGAACAACCAGGGGCCTTTTTCGGGATGCCCTATCAAAATTTTGCGGGATGGTTTGGGACTGGGGCAACCTTTATGACGGTTGCTACCTTAATTTGGCAGTTAAAACCTTTAACCTTTCCCCAACATCAATTAGGCTTACCCTTGGCCATTTATGTGAGTAATTTTGCCTTTGCGACTATCATGAGTTTGGCCGCCGGAATTTATATTCCGGTCTTGTTAGGGTTAATTGTGGGACTGTTCCCCATACTCCTGTTATATCGTCTAGCCAATAGCCAAACCAAAGCTATAAACTCTGAAAATGTGGTAAATGTGTCTATAAATCCGGTTGGCCTGTTATCTAAGTGAGGGAGTTTTCTGTCTTGTTGAATGATACTGTTTTAGGGGTTATTTCCCTGTCTCTGTTGCTATTTCAAGGAACGGCAACCCTAATTTTACTGTCTCGTCTCCTTAAAGGGGCAATTCGTCGCCCTCCCCTAAAACCCCAAGTTCCTGATCCTGATCTGTTGGGTAAGGTAACGGTGGTGGTTCCGACGCTTAATGAAGCAGAAAGGATCAGTCCTTGTTTGCAGGGGTTGAGTCAACAGAGTTACGAAGTCAGGGAAATTCTCATCGTTGATAGTCATTCTCAAGATGGAACCCAAGAACTGGTAAAAACAGCGGCCTTGCGTGATCCTCGTTTTCGCTTGATGACGGATGATCCTTTACCCTTGGGATGGGTTGGTCGTCCTTGGGCCTTACATACAGGATTTTTACATAGTTCTCCTCGCAGTGAATGGGTATTAGGCATTGATGCTGATACCCAACCCCAACGGGGGTTAGTAGCGAGTTTGCTTCGCGCTGCGGAAGAGGAGGGCTATGATATTGTCTCTCTTTCCCCTCAGTTTATCCTCAAAGATGCCGGGGAATGGTGGTTACAACCTGCTTTATTGATGACTTTATTGTATCGGTTTGATTCGGCAGGGGTACGGAAACAAACACCGGAAAGAGTCATGGCCAATGGTCAATGTTTTTTGTCCCGTCGTGCTGTTTTGCAACAATTGGACGGTTATGCTTGTGCTGCAGGTTCTTTTTGTGATGATGTTACTTTAGCCCGTGAAGCCGCTAAACGGGGCTTTAAGGTGGGTTTTTTGGATGGTGCGAACCTCATTCGGGTGAGGATGTATGAAGGGATAACAGAAACTTGGCAAGAATGGGGGCGATCGCTGGATCTAAAAGATGCTTCTTCTCGTTCTCAACTTGGGGGAGATTTGGCCTTATTATTATTGACCCAAGGATTACCTTTATTATTGTTAATTTTCTTAGTAATTTGTTGGTTCGTTGGCTATCATTTCCTGAGTTTACAATTAGCGATCGCTCTTAATCTTGGCTTATTAATGATTCGTTGGGCTTTATTGGCTGCTGTTACCCCTTCTTATTATCAAAATCAATCTTCTTTTCCTAAATCCTTATTATTTTGGTTATCTCCTTTTGCTGATCCATTGGCGGTTTTCAGAATCTTTTTATCTGCCTTTCAAAAACCAAAACAATGGCGAGGGAGGGAGTATTAATGTGACGGGTTGAGGAGAATTTTCTAAGGGCTTAATAATATTAAGCCTCTACAATATAATCGGATTTTCAAACATGGTTTATCACATTATTTATGACGGCAATTGTAATCTTTGTGCAACGTTTACCCAGGTTTTAGCTAAGTTTGATCAAGGGAATTTATTTGATTATATTCCGATGCAAGATCAAGAAACTTTAAAACAATTTAAGATTACTGCCCAAGATTGTGAAATGGGGATGATTTTAATTGATGGAAATAACCCTAATAACCGTTGGCAAGGAAGCAACGCGGCAGAGGAAATTGTTAATTTATTGCCATTAGGACAAGCCTTTATTCTAGCTTATCGCAGTTTACCAGGAATGAAATGGTTGGGGGATAAAACCTACGAACAGGTACGAGATAATCGTTATAATTGGTTTGGTAAACGAGAGAAAACTTATGATGCTCCTTATCCTTTTGGTTGTCATGAAACTGACAAACTATAGGGGCTTAATAATATTAAGCCCCTAAATTTACGCCTATACTTTGGTTTTTGGTAAGTTCTATGTAAATATTAATAGTTACTTACCCTATCAATCATTTAAGCTTTGGCGAGTAATTTCTCCTCAATAAAATCATAACCCGTTTCTTCTAATTCTAGGGCTAATTGTTTATCCCCTGTTTTAACAATTTGTCCCGCGTGCATCACATGAACATAATGAGGTTCAATGTAATCAAGTAAGCGTTGATAATGGGTAATAACTAACAAAGCATTATCAGGAGTTGCTAACTGATTAACGCCGTTTGAAACAATCCTTAAGGCATCAATATCTAACCCCGAATCAATCTCATCTAAAATCGCTAAACTAGGTTCTAATAATGCCATTTGTAGGATTTCATTGCGCTTTTTTTCACCTCCAGAGAAACCCTCATTTAAACTTCTTTCTAAGAAGCTAGGATTCATTTTAACAATTTCTAATTTTTGTTCGACTAAATCTTCAAAATCAAAGGTGTCAATTTCTTCTAATCCTAAATGTTTCTGACGCGCATTATAGGCAACTCTGAGGAAATCTAAATTACTCACTCCAGGAATTTCTAAAGGATATTGAAAGGCTAGAAATATACCCTCTAATGCTCTTTCGTGGGGTTCTTTATCTAAGATATTTTCTCCTTTATAAATCACTTCACCGCCCGTTACTTCATAGTCAGGATGTCCTGCTAAAACTTTAGATAAAGTGCTTTTTCCTGAGCCATTTCTGCCCATAATAGCATGGACTTCACCTGCTTTAATTTCCAGGTTAACCCCTTTCAAAATAGGCGTTCCTTCCACATTGGCAGTCAAATTTTTAACGGATAAGATAACGTTACTCATGGTTTTTGTTGATTGTTGATTGATACAAATAACTTTTGTAGGGGCAAACGGCCGTTTGCCCCTACGGATAACTGTTTAACCGACAGTTCCCTCTAACTTGAGGCTTAATAATTTATCAGCTTCAGATGCAAATTCCATCGGCAACTCACTCAAGACATCCTTACAGAAACCACTGACTAACATTGAGACAGCATCTTCTTCAGAAATACCTCGTTGAGCAAAGTAGAAAAGTTGGTCTTCCCCTATCTTAGAAGTAGAGGCTTCATGTTCAACTTTTGAGGTATTATTATCGACTTGAATGTAAGGAAATGTATTAGCTTCTGCATTATCCCCAATCAACATAGAGTCACATTGAGAATAGTTTCTTGCCCCCGTTGCTTTAGGGCCAATTTTTACCAAACCACGATAACTATTCTTGGAATTCCCCGCAGAAATACCCTTAGAAATAATCGTGCTGCGGGTATTTTTGCCAATATGAATCATCTTAGTTCCCGTGTCAGCTTGTTGCTTATGATTTGTTAAAGCAATAGAGTAAAATTCCCCAACAGAATTATCTCCTACTAACACACAACTGGGATATTTCCAAGTAATAGCTGAACCCGTTTCTACCTGAGTCCAAGAAATCTTAGAATTAACTCCTTTACAGAGTCCTCTTTTGGTCACAAAATTATAAATTCCGCCCTTGCCATTTTCATCGCCAGCGTACCAATTTTGTACCGTTGAATACTTAATATCAGCATCATCCAATGCCACTAATTCAACCACTGCGGCATGGAGTTGATTACTATCATACATGGGGGCAGTACAGCCTTCTAAATAGCTGACGGATGCACCTTCTTCTGCTACAATTAAAGTCCGTTCAAACTGTCCAGTATCGCCGTTATTAATACGGAAATAAGTAGACAATTCCATAGGGCATTTTACCCCTTTAGGAATAAAGACAAAAGACCCATCACTAAACACAGCAGCATTTAGGGCAGAAAAGAAATTATCATTAATAGGAACTACGCTACCGAGATATTTTTTGATTAACTCAGGATGTTCTTGCAATGCTTCGGAAATAGAACAGAAAATAACACCAGATTCCGCTAATTTCTCTTTAAACGTTGTGGCGACGGACACACTATCAAAAATAGCATCTACAGCTACATTGCTGAGGCGTTTTTGTTCTGATAAAGAAATACCTAACTTTTCAAAGGTTTCTAGCAAAGTTGGGTCAACTTCATCTAAATTTTTGAGTTTTTCCTTCTTTTGTTTTGGCGCAGAATAGTAGATAATATTTTGATAGTCAATTGTTGGATAAGTGACATGGGGCCAAGTGGGTTCTGTCATTTTCTGCCATTGCTTATAGGCTTTGAGACGAAACTCAAGCATAAACTCTGGTTCGTTTTTCTTCGCAGAAATCAGACGGATAACGTCTTCATTTAAACCGCGAGGAATGGTATCAGCTTCAATGTCAGTAACAAAGCCGTATTTATAGGGTTGGTTGACTAGGTTTTTGACGGTTGTTGCACTCATTAGATTTTGTGTTCTCCAGTTCCATGTAACGACTCTCCTTAAGATTGGAAAGTCAAATAATTCAAGATGGCAGGTGATAAACAGTCAACCCCACAAGGTCGATGTCTCCAGGGCAGAGATTAATAAAACAACTTTTTTGTTTCTTAATTCTATCCTACAATAGATTAACAACCTTATTGTTGTCAAAGTGACATTCACCTAAAATTTTTGGGAACTCTACCCCTAAATCTCTAACATTTTATAACTTATGAGTTTAAAAATGACTATCATTCAGCCTCCTTCGACGAAAGAAGACATTTTGCAGTATTTACTTAGACAGGGTCAAGCTAACGCCCAAGAACTCGCTGAGACTCTCGATATTACTCCCCAAGCAACCCGTCGTCACCTCAAAGACTTGGAAGGGGAAGGATTAATTGAACGCCAAGCGATGCAGGGAGGGTTAGGACGACCCCAATATATTTATTCTCTCAGTAAATCAGGCCGCGATCGCTTTCCTAACCGTTATGGAGAGTTTGCGGTGTCATTTTTGGATACCTTAACGGAAGCAGTGGGAGAAACACAGGTTAAAGAGGTGTTACGCAAGCAATGGCAACGAAAAGCAGATGAGTACCGACAGCGTATTGGTGAGGGGTCATTAAAAGAGAGGGTGGAGAGGTTAGTAACACTGCGACAGGAAGAGGGTTATATGGCTGAAATACACCAGGTTAACGGTAAAAATGGTTTGCATAGTCAAATCAAGGGTTATATTTTGGCTGAGCATCATTGTGCCATTTCTGAGGTTGCGGAGTCCTATCCGACGGTGTGCGGTCACGAATTAGAAATGTTTGCCGCGATTCTGCCTGATTGTACCATAGAACGGACTAATTGGATTAATGAGGGAGAGCATAATTGTGGCTATTTAATACAATTTAAAAATGATTATTAAGGGAATAGGGAACAGTTAATATAATTAGGACTTACGCAACATCTCTATACATTCTGTTGCTTGTAGGGGCAATTCATAAATTGCCCCTACGGATAGCATCTGTGCATAAGTCATGATCAATAAATTAATATTTTTTTCTTTATTATAAAATTCTTAATACTGAGCTTAGGGATTTACCTTGACAAAATCCTCTCATTTTGAGAGAATTAAATTAAACTAGCAAAGTGTCAAATATAGAGAATTATGAAAAACTTGGTCATTAAACCCCATGAAATTAATTTCCATTTCCCATCTTCGTCAAGAGGCCAGTTGTTACCCTGATGTAAAAAAAACAATTGAAAATTGGTACACAGTGGTTAAAAATGCCCCATGGCAAAACTTAGAAGAAGTTAAGAAGATATATCGAGATGCAGAAGCCGTTGGCAATTTTACCGTTTTTAATATTAAAGGAAATCACTATCGTTTGATAGTCGGTATTGATTATGAAGCACAAGTTATCTACTACAAATACTTTCTAACCCACAGGGAATATGACAAAGACAACTGGAAAAATGATCCCTACTTTTAATGAAGTAACTTATCGTCATCTTTTGTTTGAAATTGCCCCGAAAGTAATTGAATCAGAAGCAGAATACCATAAAGCTTTAACCGTTGCGGAACAATTAACCTTCAACAAAACTCGTACCCCGGAAGAAAGCGCATTATATCAATTATTAGTCACATTAATTGAAGTATACGAAACAGAAAATTATTCCATGCAACAATCGAAACCCCATGAAATTTTACAACATTTAATGGAAGTTAGTGGCACTCGTCAAGCTGATTTGGTTGGTATTATTGGCTCAAGTGGTGTTGTTTCTGAAGTAGTTAATGGAAAACGTGCTATTAGTAAATCGCAAGCAAAAGCACTGGGAGATTATTTTAAATTATCTCCTAACCTATTCATTTAAACAAGAAAAACGTTATCATAGAGAGTGTAAGCTGTTTATGAAAAATCAAAATGAATGAACCTCAATTTTTAACCCCTGAAGAATCTGCTGATGTTGATAAAGCGTTATTAACTGCCCCAGAAAAATTTTTAACCCGCTTAACAATTTCTTCTCTCAGATTATTAATGATAATTGCTCAAGATGTAGGAGTTTCGGTAGAAGAATTAAGCCATCAACAGGTTGTTGACTGGTTTGAAAAAGATGGAAAAATTCGGCGAGAAAAAGGTGCAGATGCTTCGGTATTAAAATGGTAGTAATCAGAAATATTAACCATGATTTATCAATTTAAAAATAGCCAAGAATTCGAGATTACTTATCCTGATAGTGATGGTAAACCGATGTCGGATAATACGATTCAATTTCGTTGGATTACAATGATTAAATCTAACTTAGATTGGTTATTTGCCAACAATGATAATGTTTTTATTGCTGGAGATTTGTTATGGTATCCCCTGGAAGGAAGTAATAAGTTAAGACAAGCTCCTGATGTTATGATAGTCTTTGGTAGACCAAAAGGCGATCGCGGTTCTTATCAACAGTGGAAAGAGAAAAATATAGCACCTCAAGTGGTTTTTGAAATTCTTTCTCCTGGTAATACCCAAACAGAAATGACGAGAAAATTATTATTCTATGATCGTTATGGGGTAGAAGAATATTATATTTATGATCCAGATAAAAATGATTTGAATGGGTTACAGCGCATTGATAATAGATTAGAAACCATTGAAAATATAGATAATTGGATTAGTCCCCGTTTAGGAATTCGGTTTGAAATAGGTTCACCTGAGTTATGCTTATATTATCCTGACGATCAACCTTTTCAATCCTATGTAGAAATTGCTCAACGGTTACAAGAATCTGAAGCTAAACTTATTAAAGAACATTTTAGGGTTCAAGAAGAACATGAACGGGCTGAAAAATTAGCTGCAAAATTACGAGAATTAGGGATTAATCCTGATGATATTTAAACAACGTTCTAATATTATCATAAAATCTTCATGATTAAATAAAATTCCTAAGCTACAATCAAAGTAAGAACATGATGAAAAGAGATTACATTATGACCATTACTTTAAAGGTTCCTAGTATTGCCTGTGGTGCTTGTGCTAATACTATCACTAAAGCCATTGAAGGGCAAAAACCAGATGCCAAAGTTTCTATTGATGTTGAGTCAAAAATGGTTACGGTAGAGACAGAAGCATCTGAAGAAATAATCAAAGAAATTATCACGGCAGCAGGTCATACTGTAGAAGGATAATTAATAAAACTTTCATTTCTTGAACCATCAAGATAGGTTTAAAACTTTCATTGCTGCCTTAATTATATCATAATAAGGTAGTTTTGTAACATCAATTTCTTTAGCTTCTCTTTGATTAATTCCTAATAAACCTTTCCGTTGTCCTTTTCTAATTGATAAAACTTTTCCTTGAGGATTTTGAATTCTTAATTCTTGCTCATCTTTTAGATAATGACAGATGTATTGTTTGCCTTGGTATTCAAACATATTTTGAGATGCACCATCAGATAACAAAGGAAGACGCATTCCCACAATATCTAATTCAATATTTGTATTACCATTCCAGTGATTTTCTGTGAGTTTGTAGGCAATATCTAGACGTGCTGGTAAAGGAAAATAACCACCATAACGCCAAGCTATCGCCTTCATTTCTGCACCATCATTATTTTGAGAAAATACTATTTTTAGATTATTTTTGCCTACAATTTTTTGTTCTAAAACTCTAACATTTGCCGTCCAAAATACCGGAAAAGCATTACCAATTCCCCAAGGTTGTAAACCATCAATCTGTTGATATAAATTAAAATTTAATTCCTTAAAATCTGCCTGAGCATCAATTTTTACTAAAGGTTTAAGATGATTTGGTTCTAAACATTGATGGGAAAAACTACTTAACCTTTCCTTAAATGCCTCTAAATTATTAGCAGAGAAACTAAAGCCTCCGGCGGCTTTGTGTCCCCCATATTTATCTAACAAATTATCACAAAAGACTAAAGCTTCAAACACATTAAATTCTTCAATACCTCTCGCTGAACCTCTAATTTTACTCAAATCTTCTTCTTCATAAGTCCCAATAAAAACCGGAACCCCATAACGTTCAACTAAACGTGAGGCAACAATACCAATTACTCCATGATGCCATTGATGTTTGACAATCAGCAAAACCCGATCTTTTTGATAATTAATAGGCGTTGTTTCAATTAAATGAATCGCTTCCCGTTCAATTTCCTCACACAAAGATTGGCGTTTACTATTAATTTGTTCACACTGCATAGCTCTTTCTAAAGCAATTCCTAAATCATCTGTAGTCAATAATTCAATCGCAACTTGAGGATCGCCAATTCGTCCCACCGCATTAATTCTCGGCCCTAATTTAAAGCCAATATCATCAGGTTTCAATTGTTTTTGCGCTTCACTCACCCCTGCTACTTGCATTAAGGCTTGAATTCCAGCTAATTGTGAATTAGGCAATTGTTTTAAGCCCCGTTTTAACCAACGACGGTTAACCCCAACTAAGGGGGCTAAATCGGCAATTGTTCCCAAGGTAAATAGTTCTAATAAAGGGCCAATAATCCCTTGACTTTTATCTAAACTTTGGGCCGTAGTTACCGCTAAAATATAAGCAACTCCTACCCCCGCCAAACCTCGATAGGGAGACATAACAGGCAATAATTTAGGGTTTAAAATTGCCTGAGCAGGGGGTAACTTTTCCGGTAAATCATGATGATCTGTAATAATAACAGTTAACCCTAATTCAACGGCTCTTTGAATAGGTTCATAGGCAGAAATTCCATTATCAACCGTTAAAATAAGTCCTACCCCATCTTGAGCAAAACTTTCGACAATTCGTTTATTAATCCCATAACCATCTTTCATACGGCTAGGAATTTCATAATAAACATCTGCCCCTAAATGTTTTAAAGCCCGTAATAATAAAGAAGTGCTAGTCATGCCATCAGCATCATAATCTCCACAAATAGCAATTTTATCTCCTGTTTCAATAGCTTCCTTTAATAATTCAATACTTTTCTGTAAATCAGGAAATTCTTCTAAAGGAGAAGGCAAAATTTGCTGGTCAGGGTTAAGATAAACTTGAGTTAAATTAGGGGTATCAATGCCACGATTTAAAATGACTTGGGCAATGAGGGGAGAGAGTCCCGTTTCTTTGACTAATGCCTGTACTTTTTCGGGGTGAGAAGGGGCAATAGACCATCTTTGATTGGGTAATTTCATAAGAGATTTGTCAGATGACTCTGTTACAGTTTATAATAATAACAATTCTTTGATTGTAACAAATCTAATTTTAAATACCTATGCCAAGAAAAATCAACTTACAGTCTTTAACAATAAGATTATGTTTTAGTTTAATTCTCATAGGATGTACCCCGGAGAATAATGTTTTAGGCGAAAATTCTTATCAACCCATCAATCTAACAGAAGTCGAAGGAGAGTTAACTGGAGATAATCCCGAAGCGATGACATTAGAGTTATTTGGGATAAAGGAAAAAGTCGAGGGAAACTTTTCTCAAGAAATCACGGCCAATAAACAAGAAGGGTTTGACAAAATTGTGATGTTAACTCAGATGAATCTGCCGGATGATTCGGTTAGGGGGATACGTTACAGACTTCAATTTCAATTCGATCAATCTATCGGAAAATGGCGTTTAATAGAAGTCGGTCGTCAACAATCTTGTTATAGAAGCAAGGAATCAAGTGATTGGACAATTGAACCTTGTCCCTAGGAAAAAAAGGTTCTACCGGACTTTTTCTACTAAATTATCACAAATAATAGAATTTAACTCTAGTTTGTCGAGAATTATCAAACAACCGTTTAAAATTAATGAAGAGAGACAATTTCTGAATGCTAATCCATGCCCCTAATTCAATGGTATCCTGGCCACATTGCCAAAGCCGAACGACAACTCAAAGAACAACTCAACCGTGTCGATGTTGTCTTTGAAGTGCTAGATGCTCGTATTCCCATCGCTTCTCACCATCCCAACGTGCCTGAATGGATTGGCGAAAAACCGAGGATTTTGGTACTCAACCGCATTGATATGATACCTCAATCCGTGCTTCAAGACTGGTTAAGCTGGTTTAAAAGCCAAGGTGAAAACGCCTATTGTACCAACGGTAAACAGGGACAGGGCGTCAAAGCCTTAAATAAAGCGGCTCAAACTGCTGGAGTACAGATGAATTACCGAAGACGCGATCGCGGAATGCTGCCCCGTCCCGTGCGAGCAGTGGTCATAGGCTTCCCGAATGTAGGAAAATCAGCTTTAATTAACCGTTTATTGGGGCGTAAAGTGGTGGCCAGTGCCAGACGGGCTGGTGTAACCCGTCAGTTACAATGGGTACGAATTTCCGATAGTATTGAACTTTTAGACGCACCTGGAGTCATTCCAGCTAAGCTAGATAATCAAAAAGATGCCGTCAAATTAGCAATTTGTGAAGATATGGGAGAAGCGGGTTATGATAATCAACAAATTGCCGCGGCTTTAGTTGACTTATTAGTTGAATTGAATTTTGAGCAAATTTTGTCATCCCGTTATCAACTTGATCCCCTAGAAATTACGGGAGAAGAGTATATTCATCACTTAGGAAATAACCGTTATCAAGGGGATAAAGAAAGGGCAGCCATGCAATTACTTAATGATTTTCGTAAAGGAATTATGGGAGAAATTCCCTTAGAATTGCCACCGAGTTCAGAAGGGCTATGAGCGAGTAATTTAAATGACTAGAAGAAAAACCTTATAGCATTTATGAGAATTGCTATATATAATTAAAGAGGCAATATCAACCTTTATGTTATTCAAGAATGAACTTTTTTAAACAAACCCTTGCCAGCTTAATTGGAACCCTTGCAGGATTATTTCTCTTTGCTACAATCGGTGTAAGTGGCTTAGTTATATTGCTTATTACTTTAGCTTCTTTTGAGAGTGGCCCCACGGTCAAAGATAAATCTGTTTTAGTATTTGATCTCTCTACCCCAATTCAAGATACGGAACCCCCTGTTACTTTTAGAGAGGTTTTTTCTGATCAAGATAAATCAGTAATCACCTTACGTCAGGCGGTTAAATCTATTGAAAAAGCCACCCAAGATAGTCGAATTAAAGCAATATTTTTAGATGGGAGTAATAGCAGTAATGGGAGTGGTTATGCCACCTTTACAGAAATTCGAGAAGCCTTAGTAAAGTTTAAGGAAACTGGCAAAAAAATCATTGCTTATGATGTCACGTTAAGTGAGCAAGAATATTATTTAAGTTCCTTAGCAGATACCCTAATTATTAACCCCATGGGATCGATAGAAATTAACGGCATTGGGGTAGAACCTTTATTCTGGAAAAATGCCCTAGATAAGTATGGAATTGGGGTACAAGTGGTTAGAGTCGGTAGTTATAAATCGGCGGTTGAACCCTTTACAAGAAGCACCCTAAGTCCTGAAAATCAAGAACAATTATCTGTATTACTTAACAATATTTGGGGAGACTTTCTCAACACAGTGGGAAGCAGTCGCAAACTTTCCCCTCAAGGTTTACAAACTATTGCCAATACTCAAGGAGTTTTAGATCCCAAAGAAGCACAAAAAGCGGGACTTATCGATAAGATTGAGTATCGAGATCAAGTCATTAATCAGTTAAAAGAAATTACAGAGAATAAAGATGAATCTCTTAGACAAATTTCTTTAGCTAATTATATTGATGTTCCCGTATCAGGAATTACCGAGAAATCTTCTGATAATAAAATCGCCGTTGTTTATGTAGAAGGAACCATTGTTGATGGGGTAGGGAAATTACAAGAAGTTGGAGGAAATCGCTATGCCAATATCTTTCGTAAAATCCGAGAAGATGACGACATTAAAGCTGCTGTAATCCGCATTAATAGTCCTGGCGGAAGTGCGACAGCTTCAGAGATTATTTTACGAGAAATCCAACTAACTCAAGCTGAAAAACCTGTCATTATTTCTATGGGCAATGTAGCGGCATCTGGGGGGTATTGGATCGCCACAGGAGGTCAACATATTTTTGCTCAACCAACTACTATTACCGGATCAATTGGAGTATTTGGTGTTTTATTTAATTTGCAAAAAATTGCTAATAATAACGGTATTACCTGGGATAGTGTAAAAACAGCTAAATTGGCAGATTTAGACACAGCAACTCGTCCCAAAACTGAACAGGAATTAGCCATTTATCAAAAGTCAGTCAATCAAATTTATGACCTCTTTTTAGATAAAGTTGCTAAGTCCCGTAACCTATCTAAAGAAAAAGTTGCTAAGATTGCTCAAGGAAGAGTTTGGTCAGGAGAAGAAGCAAAAAAACTTGGCTTAGTGGATAGTTTTGGCGGGTTAGAATCTTCTATTAAATACGCTGCAGCACAAACCACTTTAGGAGAGGATTGGCAAATTGAAGAATATCCGATTTCTCGTGGATTTGCTGACTTATTTTTCAAAAAAAATCTTGATGATGATGCCCAAGAAATGGCGGTTTCTCTTGATCCATTAAGTCAAGAATTGATAAAATTTAAAGAAGAATTGAGTTCCCTTAATAGTCTCAATGATCCGAGAGGGGTTTATTCTCGTCTTCCCTTTAATTGGCAATTACATTAGGAGAAAAACCAGAGGAATTTAACCACTAAATTTTGAACAATGTACTTGAAAAATATCCACTTATATGCGTTCCGTAATTATCAAGAACAATCCCTTAAATTTGAAGCACAAAAGACGATTTTATTAGGAAATAATGCCCAAGGAAAATCGAATCTTTTGGAAGCAATTGAATTATTAGCAACCTTAAAAAGTCATCGTACAAACCGCGATCAGGATCTCATTTTACAAGGGGCCAATACAGGGCAAATTTTAGCCAATATTGAAGGAACCTATGGTCAATCAGATTTGGGGTTAATCCTCCGTTCCCCTGGAAGACGTAGCTTAACATTAAATCATGAAAACTTACGTCGTCATCTAGAATTTTTAGGTCATGTCAATGCGGTAGAATTCTCTTGTTTAGACTTAGATTTAGTGCGAGGATCACCGGAATCAAGACGAAATTGGTTAGATACCCTATTAGTTCAATTAGAACCTGTTTATGCTAATATTTTACATGAATATTATCAAGTTTTAAGACAACGCAATGCCTTACTAAAAGTCATGGGAAAAAAATCAGAAGAGGATGACACTCCATCTCAATTATCCACAGATATCACGCAATTAAAATTATGGGATCAACAATTAGTTGAAACAGGAACAAGGGTGATTAGAAGAAGAAATCGGGTCATTGCAAGATTAACTCCCTTAGCACAAACTTGGCATACAAATATTAGTGGTGGCACAGAATTTTTAGAAATTAATTATTTACCTAATGTTATTAGTAAGATCGATGAACCCCGACAAGTTCAACAAAACTTCTTAGAAAAAATAGAACAACGTCGCATTGCTGAACAACAATTAGGGACAACAGTTGTGGGACCTCACCGCGATGATGTAGAATTAAAAATTAATCACACTCCCGCTAAATCTTATGGCTCTCAAGGACAACAAAGAACCTTAGTTTTAGCCTTAAAATTAGCGGAATTACAACTTATTGAAGATGTGATCGGGGAACCACCCTTATTATTATTAGATGATGTTTTAGCTGAACTTGATCCCAACCGACAAAATCAATTATTAGACGTGATTCAAGGACGATTTCAAACCTTAATTACCACTACTTATTTACATTCTTTTGATGCAAAATGGTTAGAATCTTCGCAAATCTTAAAAGTTGAAGGGGGAAAAATTTATCCTTTTTAAGCTTTTTCAGACAATTTGTTATACCAAATTAATTACACAAAAACTGTAGGGTGGGCATTGCCCACCACTTATTAGACTAAAACCAAAACTCAATCAAATTGACTATTAATATCTCTACATTGATGTAAAACTCTAACAATTTCAATTCCTATTGATACTTTACGGTAAAAAAGGTTCTATCGGACTTACTAAGTAGTCGGACAAAATTAAAGTTAACTGTGAGGTGAGGCAACAGGCAACAGTAAAGGTTTTCAAACTTCGTAATAGTTCTTAATATAGAGCCGTTTATTTATGTCCGACTACTTATGCTAAACCAATAATCAATAACAGACTAAAGCCTTATTCTACAAGAACTAAGTCCGCGAAGGCGGACTTAATTTAGGTTGCGTAGGCAACCGTTGTTTATCTAGATTAACTCTTTAGAGTTAAGGTCTATTTGAATATTACCGCGCACGATAGCCAATATCACGGCGATAATATTTCCCCTCAAACTCAATCAACTCAACGGCTGAATAAACAGCTTCAATCCCCGCCTGAAAATCTGGCCCCAAGGCCGTCACCCCTAAAACACGCCCCCCATCACTTAAAAGGCGATTGCCATCTAATTTAGTTCCCGCCTGAAACACCGTAGCTCCCAAGCTTTGGGCATCTTCAATGCCTGTAATCAGCTTACCTTTCTCATAATCCCCAGGATAGCCCCCAGAAGCCATTACCACACAAACGGCACTCCCTGAATACCATTGCAAGGGCGGCAAACTCTCCAAACGCTGTTCAACGCAAGCTAACAATAACTCATCCAGAGGCGTTTCTAACAACGGCAAAACCGCTTGGGTTTCTGGATCACCAAACCGACAATTATATTCTAAAACTTTCGGCTCACCATCAGGGCTCACCATCAGTCCCGCATATAATACCCCACGATAATCAATCCCTCGTTGACGCAATGCCGCCACCGTTGGCTCCAAAATTTCCCTTTGCACCCGTTGTAATAGGGCAGGTGTGGCGATGGGGGCCGGGGCATAAGCTCCCATTCCTCCCGTATTCAGGCCTGTATCTCCTTCCCCAATGCGTTTATGATCCTGGGCTGGCACTAAAGGGCGCACCGTCAAACCATCCGTGAGAGCCAAAATTGAGACTTCTTCCCCGATTAAAAATTCTTCCACCACAATCAGAGAAAAACCATCAGTTATCAAACTATCAACCGCAGCTTGGGCCTCAGCCACCGTATTCGCCACAATAACCCCTTTTCCCGCCGCTAACCCATCCGCTTTCACCACAATGGGGGCCCCTTGTTGGGCAATATAGGCTTTGGCCGCTTGGGAATCTGTAAAACTTTCCCCTTGAGGGATGGGAATACCAGCCTCAGCCATCAGGGTTTTGGCCCAAGATTTACTAGACTCGATTTGCGCCCCGACTTGGGTGGGGCCAAACACTTTGAAGCCCAATGCTTGCAAATAATCCGTAATTCCCAGAGATAGGGGAATTTCTGGCCCCACCACCACTAAATCAATGGCCTGCTCACGGGCTACCTGAGCAATACTCACAAAGTCATTAACCCCTAGGGTAATATTCTGACAGCCTTGCAATAAAGCTGTTCCCCCATTACCAGGAACACAAAAACACTGTTCTACTTGGGGAGACTGGAGCAATTTCCAAGCGAGGGCGTGTTCCCGCCCTCCATTACCAACGACTAAGACTTTCACGCTTGTTTCTACCTATTATCCTTCACAATCTTCAGATTATCAGGAATTCTCAAGGTTGAAAGCTTAAACCGCAACGGGTTTAGCGAGATAGCCCATTTCTTCGAGTTTTTGCCAAACTTTGTTGACACTTTCTTCCAAGGTTTCGAGATCTGTGCGACACTCGACCTCAGGGTTTAATGGGGCTTCGTAGGGGTCATCAATACCTGTAAAAGATTTGATTTCCCCTGCTCTAGCCCGCTTATATAAGCCCTTGACATCCCGATCTTCACATACCGCTAAAGGTGCATTGACGAAAACTTCGACAAAATCCCCAATTTTTCCGCGAACCTCTTCCCGAATGTCTCGATAAGGAGAAATAGCAGAAACAAGAACAATCACACCATGACGGGTGAGTAATCGGCAAACAAACCCGATCCGACGGATGTTTTCATCCCGATCTTCTTTAGAAAAACCTAACCCTTTGGTGAGATTGGTTCTCACAATATCCCCATCAAGAACTTCTAAGGGATAACCCGCATCAAGGATTTTCTTTTCTAAGGCCTGGGTGATGGTGGTTTTGCCAGCCCCACTTAATCCAGTTAACCAAACAGTTACGCCACGCTGCTTCATGCTGATTTAAGTTTCCTAAGTGTTTCTTAATAATTATTGACAGCGTACCCTGGATGGGGGCAAATGACAAGGGTTGTTTATAGGGCGCAAGAACATTCATGTAATCGTTCTGTGAGGTTCTCCAGTTCATTGAGCAGTGCGACATTGGTGGCATTACGCATTCCATACAGGCGATTTCTAAATAGGGTGACGATGTCTTCAATGTCTTGGGTTAACTCTTCTTCCACTATTTTCTCAACATCTGGACTGTTAATGATAATCACTTCAACACCGAGAATCTCGCAAAGGGTAAGAATAATGTCAGCACCAAGTCTCAAAAGTCTGTCTTTACGGGTTAAAACTAACCGTTCTATTTTGTCAGTACAAATGAGTTCTAATAAAGACATTAGTCCTTGATTTTTGTAGTTAACACCACTACCAATATCCTGAATGATTTTATAGTTGTAATTATGACTTTTACAATAAGTTTCTAGCAGATGTACTTGTTGCTTTAAATCATCGGGAGATTGGCTTTGGTTAATTCTCGCGTAAGCGACTGTTAAGGAAGATACAGAAGGTTTGGGTAATATACCATTGGCCTCAAACCGCCGATGTCCCCCTGGAGTTCTCATGGCCTCTATTTTTCCCGCTTTCTCCCAGCGACGAATGGTTTTGGTACTAACACCTAAGAGTTGAGCAGCTTCTTGAATAGTGAGCAGATTTTTCATGGTCATTGTGTTGATTCAGTGAAGTAGAAATACTGATTAACCAGTAGCCAACTTAAGTTAGATCACAGTATAGATAGGGGTAAACAAAAGAAATACAACAGGCAATTAGTTTCATTGTTAATTGAGCAGACAACAAAGCACTTTTCCAGGATTTAGCAATGAAGAATCAGAGGGAAAATCAGTTTAATTAACTGATTTCAAACAAGGGGAACATTTATAAGATTTTCCGAAAAACTTATCAAGAATTTAGATTGATAAGTGAGCTAAATTTTTCTGGTACTTCCATTTTAGTGTGGTTTTAAATTTCTGATGAATATTAAATCAGATCCTTATAATTTTTTCTGATTTGTATCTAATTAATAACATTGATTTCGCCTTTATGTCAACATCTGTCCGTACTCTTTTAACAGAATTTCTAGAAATATTGTTTCAGATTAACAAAGCTGAGTTTATTCCCTTGCTAAATATCTTTTAGTGACGGACTGGCAAATGCGTAAAATTTATACAATTGTCCCGAAAAGTTGGTCAATGTTTTCCTTGATGTCTAGTTTTGCCGAGTATTTTAGAGGGATATTAACAATCAAATCGTTTTTTTATGAAATTTTGTTACAAAAAAAAATCGCCATAAAGTTTAAATATGTATCAATATATTTAAAAAAATTTGTTGAAAAATCTTGTTAAAAAATGTTTAGTAAAAATACTGAGATTTATTTTTTTTACTAATCAGTGGGGTGGGTATTACCCACCCGATGATCCTATTGTATGGAGATACTGCCCTAATTTCTTCAAGGGTTGATGGGGTTGATAATTAAGTAATTCCCAGTCAAGATCAGCATAGACATTCCATTGTCCCTGTTCTCGGTCAACTGTGACTGGGGACATCCTTGAGAGATCTCGTGTGCAAGATGTTCAATTAATCAACTATAATTTATAATAAAGAATCTGTATCCTGAAACTGATTGACTAAAACACACTCAATCTTCTTTTAACTGTCCTTGTCACCTAGGGTGAGAAGGATAGTGCCTATGGCAGTTTCATGCGCTTAGGGTCACAACTTGGTTCAGCTTAATGAGTCGGTTGAAGCCCCTAAAATTGGCAACTGTACATTAACAGGAGGCACCGCCGACTATTGGAGATCAGATATAGGACAACATAAGGTACATGGTAACTCAGAAAACAACAGCGACTAAAGACATTGGTTTCACTCACGAAGATTTTGCCGCACTGCTCGACAAATACGATTATCATTTTAGTCCTGGGGACATTGTGCCTGGGACGGTGTTTAGTATGGAACCGAGAGGCGCATTAATTGACATTGGGGCAAAAACAGCCGCCTACATTCCCATTCAAGAAATGTCAATTAATCGGGTCGATGACCCAAAAGACGTTCTCCAGTCCAATGAAACTAGGGAATTTTTCATTCTCACGGATGAAAACGAAGACGGACAGTTAACCCTTTCTATTCGTCGCATCGAGTATATGCGAGCTTGGGAAAGGGTTCGTCAACTACAGGCAGAAGATGCAACCGTGCGTTCTATTGTCTTTGCCACCAACCGAGGTGGTGCTTTGGTCAGAATTGAAGGGTTACGGGGCTTTATTCCCGGATCTCATATTAGTACCCGTGAGGCCAAAGAAGATTTAGTTAACACAGAACTCCCGTTAAAATTTCTGGAAGTGGATGAAGAACGCAACCGCTTAGTTCTCAGTCATCGTCGTGCGCTTGTCGAACGGAAGATGAATGGCTTAGAAGTCGGTCAAGTGGTCATTGGTTCCGTTCGTGGCATCAAGCCCTATGGGGCATTCATTGATATTGGTGGCGTGAGTGGACTGCTGCACATTTCTGAAATTTCCCATGACCATATTGATACTCCTCACAGTGTCTTTGGGGTCAATGATGAACTGAAGGTCATGATCATTGATTTAGATGCAGAAAGAGGACGCATTTCTCTGTCTACGAAACAACTAGAACCTGAACCTGGTGATATGCTCAAAAATCGGGATTTAGTGTTTGAGAAAGCGGAAGAAATGGCGGAAAAATACCGCCTGAAGCTCTTAGCTGAGGCAGAAGGAAAAGAAATGCCCCAAGAAGAAAATCTAGAGGATATTCCTTCGGCATTAGAAGCCGACGAAGAATTGGCGGTTGCGGCCACAGAAGACTAGAAACAACCGTTAATCCCTATTATAAAGGGGGGGTATAAAGGGGGGTATAACCCTCTTTTTTTAATGCTGCACCACTAAAATTGAACAGGGTGCATGATGAATCACATAATTACTCACACTCCCCAATAATAACTCCGACAAACCACTCCGGCCACGACGACCGATAATAATTAAGTCAGCGTCCCATTTCTTGGCCAAGGCGCAAATTTGTTGACCTGGTTCCCCATAAGCATAATCCGATCCGGTTTTAATCCCTTGACTAATTCCTTGTTGTGCTAATCTTTTCAGCCAAGTTTGCAGTTCTTCTAGGGTTTCTTGAATTAATTTCTCCTCTAAATCTACCATTTCCTGGCTATAAATTGCCCCATAACCTGCCATTTCGGAATAAATAGGTAAGTCCATCGTTCCTGGAGTCTGTTCAGGAATCGCGGTAAAAATCATTAACTCACTGCCCTGAGCTTTGGCGAAGTTTAAAGCCGTTCCAAAAACTTCCGTATTGCCAGCCAGATGATCGACTGCTACTAAAATTTTTTGATAAATAGAACCAGCTACATTAGGTTGGGTAAGGACTTCCCGACTGTCAACTTGGTTTCCCATAGTCCCCCCTGATCAACGATTGAATTCCACCTTCAGCTTGACATATTTCTAACGATATGGCTCAATTTTGATAGAAAAATTAATAGTTCAAAAAAATCAATTTAGTAATTTTATGTCTCAAGCTCTGATTACTATTACCATTAAACTGTTTGCTATTTATCAAGAAGCTTATGGTGTGCCGGAATTAAGACGACAGTTTCCCCCAGAAACAACTGTAAGCACTGTTCTTGATGGGTTACTCAGAGAACATCCCCCCTTAGCGAAATGGCGAGATTTAACAAGATTTGGGGTGAATTTACAATTTGTTGAGGGTGATACCTTCCTCAAAGATGGGGATGAATTAGTTTTAATTCCACCAGTCAGTGGTGGTTAAACTAACTTTAACAGTGCTATGTCACGAAAGGGGTGTGATCTCAGTAACAGCCAGAGATCGTCAATCAATCAATAATTGTAGATGAAATCATTGATTAAATCATTGACTATGAATAGTAACCCCTCTGAATCTTTTCTAGCGGATTTTTCTCCAAAACCCTATTCTCTTGGAGAATTAAATTCCTTACTCGAAGAACATTTAGCCAGAAAAGAACAGCTATTTTTCTCGATCAATCAG